>JAAYUA010000206.1 GCA_012517935.1 Acetobacter sp.
CTGTGGTCGATACGGTGTCGATGGTTTCCGAACGCAGTTCGTCGGCAAGCTGCTCAAGCTGCGCAATCGAAAGGTTCTTCAGGTCAGACGGGCTGTCCACACGGTCCAGAACAGGAAAACGGCCATGCGTCGGTATGCGGGAAGAGGACATGGCTCAGTTCTTTCTCTCGATGACATAACGTGCGAGCGCACGCAGATTGTCAGCTTTTTCATCGAAAATATTCAGGGCATCGACTGCGCTGCGTGCGAGGGCTTCGGCTTCAGCCCGCGCACCCTCGATACCGAGAAGAGCGACGAAGGTTGATTTTCCCGATGCTTCGTCTTTACCAGCTGTTTTTCCCAGATCTTCAGCACTGGCGGTCGCGTCCAGAACATCGTCAGCAATCTGGAATGCTGCTCCAATATCACGGCCATAGGTGATGAGGGCATCACGCTGTACGGTGGATGCTTTTCCGAGGATCGCACCTGCTTCCGTGGCGTATCTGATCAGGCAGCCTGTCTTGAGCGCGTGAAGATGGCGGACGGCCGCGAGGGGAAGGGACTTTCCTTCGCCTTCCATGTCAATCATCTGTCCGCCGACCATGCCTGCGGCACCTGATGCGCGGGCAAGGCACAGAACCAGATCGGCGCGGATGGTTGCATCTTCGTGCATTGCCGGATCGGCGATGACTTCAAATGCGAGCGTCTGCAGCGCATCTCCGGCGAGGATGGCGGTGGCTTCGTCAAATTTGCGGTGGGTCGAAGGCTGGCCACGGCGGAGGTCATCGTCGTCCATGGCGGGCAGATCGTCATGAACAAGAGAATAGGCGTGCAGCATTTCGACGGATGCACCGACACGGCACGCGCTTTCCGGCGCAACATTGAACAGCGTTGCCGTTTCCATGACCAGATAGGCACGCAGGCGTTTACCGCCCCCCAGTGTGGCATAGCGCATGGCATCGATCAGGCGCGCACTGTCATCAGTGACCTGCGGAATCAAGCGGTCGAGCATGACTTCAACATTGGCGGCTCCCTGAGTGAGAGATGCCTTGAGGGTTGCGGCTGTCTGTGAAGTTACCATGGCGGGGGTGTTCATGAGTTGCTGTGTTCCAGTGTGGTGACGTCTGTGGAACCATCATTTTTCTGAATAATGGTCTGCACGCGTTCTTCAGCTTCGCGCAATTTCTTTTCGCAGTGCTGGCGCAGAGCGGAACCCCGTTCATAGGAGAGGATCGCGTCTTCCAGTTTCATCTGGCCGGCTTCCAACCCCTTGACGATGCGTTCCAGTTCCTGAAGCGCGTCTTCGAAGGACAGTGCTGACACGTCGCTGCTCATGATGAATGGGCCTCCGTGACCTTGATGTGATCGCACCGCTTACCTCCGCTATCATGCCCTGCCAACCCTTTATGACTTTCCGATGGCAGGTGTGCGTTGTGCGTCTATGTGTGAACAGGGGCAGGCTTGCGGCGGATCACGAAGGAAAGTTCTCCGCTGTTCTCGCTGAAAGCGACCAGTGCATGTCCTGTTTCCCGACAGAATGACTGGAAATCAGCAATCGATGTACGATCAGTGGCGATGATTCTCAGTCGCTCCCCCGGAGCAAGATCGCGCAATATACGGTTGGCTTTCAGGACGGGAAGAGGACAGGAAAGTCCGCGCGCATCAAGAAAGTGGTCGCTCGGGTTGTTCATATTCTGTGATCGCGCAGGGTGTTCTGAAGGAACAGGCTGGGGTGGAACATGTTTTCTGCTCTGATGGACGGTTGGAATATGTTCAGTTTCTTTTCTGTGCCGCAAGTTCAAGGGCGCGTGCATAGACGGTTTTCCGGGGCAGTCCAGTCGCGTTCATGACAAGCTGT
This sequence comes from Acetobacter sp., assembly GCA_012517935.1. Classification (GTDB taxonomy): domain Bacteria; phylum Pseudomonadota; class Alphaproteobacteria; order Acetobacterales; family Acetobacteraceae; genus Acetobacter. The sequence continues at coordinate 1,838 of JAAYUA010000206.1, forward strand.
GCAGCATCACGAACCGAATGAGACTGGAGAGCTGTTGTCAGTTGCTCGTCAAGCTGATCTTCCGTCGGTGCGGATGCTTCATCCGGCGGGGCGAGGAGGACGGTGATTTCACCGCGTGGGGGAACCTCCCGGCAGCGAACTGCAAGTGCGGAGGTTGTGCCGCGGATGACTTCCTCGAATTTTTTGGTCAGCTCGCGGGCAACGGCCATTTGTCTTGTCTCACCGAAAACAGTGGCCAGATCATCGATCATTTCTGCAATGCGATGTGGCGCTTCATGCCAGATGAGTGTCGAACGAAAACCGGCAAGTTCGGCAGCGCGCAGGGTCTGAAACGCTGCCTGTCGAGCGGACTGGCGTGGAGGCGGGAAGCCAAGAAATGTGAATGGATGAGGAGGAAGGCCGGAAAGCACCAGGGCTGTCAGTGCAGCGTTGGCGCCGGGGACCGCGGTGACAGGAATGTTTTCTGCGATAGCTGCCCGCATGAGTCGGAATCCGGGGTCGGACATCAAAGGCATGCCGGCATCAGAGACAAGGGCGATATGGGCACCTTCATGCAGGCGCCGAATAAGCCCTGGAATGCGACGCTCTTCGTTATGATCGTGCAGGGCTTCCGTCGCTGAGCGGATATTGTAGTGTTGAAGCAGCCGTGTGGTGACGCGTGTGTCTTCACACAGGATCAGGTCTGCTGATCTGAGTGCCTCTGCTGCACGAGGGCTGAAATCCCCCAGATTGCCGATCGGAGTTGCGACCAATGTCAGTCCGGCATCATGTAAATGACGTGCTGCGAAAGTTTCGTTATGTATGTCTTCCGTGCTGGTGACGTCCTGTGTTGTGCCCGAGGGCAGGACGGGTGGTGTATCGGTCATATTTTCCCATCCTTAACGGAGGATCAGACATTGAGAGCAACCCGGAAATGCCATGCCACGGAGGAAGATAAAATGTCTTTTCTGGTTCGTCCTTCAGGAAAGACGTTCCGAACGACGGGAATGACGGTTTTATCGCTGTTGGCTCTGGCGGGTTGTTCCTCCGAATATGAAGCGCCTGCACCGGCTCCGGTGGTGCGTAACACGGTGGGTGTCATGTTGCCTCTTTCCGGGTCCAATGCCCGGTTGGGCAACGAGATGCTTAATGGAATCAAGGTTGCCCTGACAGGTACGGGGGCTCCAGCTCTTGATGTGAAGGACTCTGCTGCACCTGGCGGAGCCTCCGCAGCGATCAGTCAGATGGTTTCTGCGCATGACGGAATCATTCTCGGACCTCTGACAAGTCAGGATGCTGAAATTATTTCCCCTGCAGCACAGCAGGCAGGAGTCCCTGTTCTGACTTTCACCAGTGATGTGCAGCGTGCACGTCCGGGGATGTGGGTGCTTGGCATTACACCGCGACAGCAGGTTGAGCGGTTGGTTCATGCCGGGAAGGCTGAAGGACGCATCAGATTCGCGGCATTTCTTCCGGCAACCCCTTTCGGCAAAGCTCTGGGCAATGCGCTGAGCGAGATCTGTGCCCTGGAAGGGCTCCCGTCCCCGAAGGTTGTCTATCATCAGAAGGATATGGCGGGACTTAAGAAAGATTTTGAATCTCTGCTGGGCATTCAATCTTCCCCTGAAGTGGAAAAGACCGCGGATGCAGAGGCTCTCCCGGATGCACTGGCACAGGCATTGCACACCTCGGAGCCACCAGCTTCCGGTGATGAAGTCGCACAGGCTGCTCCCCCGGTTCCAACGGCTCCAGATTTGACGTTTGATGCTCTTCTGCTGGGTGATACCGGGCTCGCACTCAAGGAAATTATTGATGAGATTTCCGCAGCGAAGGTCGGCGTTCCACAGGTGAGAATCATGGGACCGACTTTATGGGCATCTTTCTCAGGCAAGCTCAGTGCATTGCGTGGAGCGTGGTATCCGGGCACGGATCCGACGGCCCGACAGGCATTCGTGGCGCAATTCCGGACGGCTTATCATCATGCCCCGACACCTTTGGCCGATATTGCTTTTGACGGTGCGATGATCGCGGCTTCTGTCAATCGGGACAGTGGAGGGAAGGGATATCCATCTTCCCTGCTGACACGTTCGGCTGGATATCACGGGCCGGATGGCGTGTTGAAGCTGATGCCGGACGGGGTGACCGAACGGAGTCTGGTTCTGTTTGAAATTCAGCCAGTGGGGCCGGGAAGGCTGGTTCCCGGCTCATCATCGGTGGCCGACGCGCACTGATTCGGAAGATCAGCGATCAGTCCCGTTGCCAAGGCAGGCCGGAAGCCTGCCATCCGGCAACTTGTCCTCGCTGGCCTGTCGCGTCAGGCGGTCCTTCAAAGCCATCGATGACGTTGTAGCAGTGCAGAAAACCGGCATATTCCGCAGCCTCGGCTGCGGCATCGCTTCGGACACCTGAACGGCAGATGAACAGGATATGCTGATCGGGCGAGAGGTTATGTTGCTTCAATTCTTCGATGAAGGTCGGGTTGCAACGACCATCGGGCATCTGCCAGACGATCAGGGAGACGTCATGTCCCGTCTCGCCTGTGTCGGGAATGCCGATCATGTTCCATTCCATTGGTGTCCGGACATCGACCAGCCGCGCGGATGGTGAATCATTCAGAAGTGTCCAGGCATCGGTGGGTGTAATCTGCTTTATCATGTGCGTCTCATTTCAATCAGGCTAAAAGCGTTACAGGTAATGATATCCGAAAAGCTGCCTTTGCTATGATTTTGATAGCGGTGAAGGCGGTGAGCAGGAAAGGTGATGATGATGGTTTCTCGTGACAGCATAGGCTGGGCAGGAATTTCTGGAGATATGCTGGGAGCAATTGGTGGCACACCGCTGATTCGCTTGCGCAAGGCTTCGGAGATGACGGGTTGCGAGATCTATGGCAAGGCCGAGTTCATGAATCCGGGTGGATCCGTCAAGGACCGTGCCGCTCTTGCGATTATTGTTGATGCTGAACGCCGGGGTCTTCTGAAGCCGGGTGGCACAATTGTTGAGGGCACGGCGGGGAATACCGGGATTGGCCTGACTCTGGTTGCCAATGCGCGTGGGTATCGCTGCATCATTGTTATGCCCGAGACACAGAGTCAGGAAAAAATTGATTTTCTGCGCATGATTGGTGCGGATCTTCGTCTTGTCCCGGCAAAGCCGTTCCGGGATCCGGGGAATTATGTTCATGTTTCCCGTCGTCTGGCTGAGGAAGGTGGATATCTTTGGGCCAATCAGTTTGACAATGTTGCCAATCGGGAAGGACATCGTCTTACGACGGCTGTTGAGTTGTGGCAGCAAACGGACGGTGCTCTCGACGCATTCACCTGCGCCTGTGGAACGGGAGGCACGCTTGCCGGTATTGCATTCGGTCTGAAAGAGCAGGCGGAGAAGTCCGGCAAGACCAAGCCACGTATCGTTCTGGCTGATCCCGAGGGGTCGGGTTTGTATGGCTGGGTGAAATCCGGTGATCTGTCGGTTTCCGGCTCTTCCATTACGGAAGGCATTGGCCAGTCGCGTGTGACGGGCAATCTGGAAGGCGCGCCAATCGACGATGCCGAAAGAATTCCTGATCCGGAAGCTCTGGAAGTGATTTACTCGCTTCTGGCGGAGGAAGGTTTATCCGTTGGCGGTTCGGCAGGAATCAATGTTGCCGCGGCGATCCGTGTTGCCCGGACGCTTGGACCGGGCCATAGGATTGCGACGATCCTGTGTGATGGCGGAGCGAGATATCAGTCCAAGCTGTTCAATCCGGAATTCCTGAGATCCCGTGATCTTCCCGTTCCATCCTGGCTTGCCTGAACCAGCGCCTGTCTGTTGCCGGAACGGAACTGACACCATGGAACATGGTGTCAGGAAGGCAGATTGCTTGCCGGGAGAGGATTTTCGGGCTTCGTTTCCTTCATCGTGAAGGCAATCAGAAGGATACAGACGGCGCCTGCTGCGGCAAGGAGCAGGAAACTGTCCTGCTGTGAATAGTCGGCGACAAGACCCGCCAGCGTTGTGCTGAAGCTTGCGCCAGCGCCCATCGCCAGCCCCAGCATCCCCATGCACAGATTGAAATGACCGGTCTTCCTTGTCAGATCGGCCGTCATGAGAGGCATCATGACTCCAAATGCGGAGGAACTGATTCCGTCCAGCATCTGGAATGGAATGATCAGCCACGGGTCTGAAGTCAGGCTGAGCAGGACGCCGCGCAATGGCAGTGTTGCAAACGTGATCAGCATGATGGGTTTGCGGCCAATGGTTTCTGCCCAACGTCCGATAAAGGGTGAGAAAAGAGCCCCGAGAAGTTGTGGTGCCAGAATGCACGCTGCGATGATGAGTTCGGCTGAACGTCCGGCGTTTTTTGTGATTTGTCCGGCAGCGAGAGGCAGCATTGCGGCATTGGAAAGATGAAAAAACAGGACGCAGGATGCGAAGGAGAGAAGTCCGGGTTCGCGCAGCAGGGCAATGAACGATGAGAGTCTGTTTTTCATATTCCCGGATGAACGGGTACCTTCCGCCAAGGACGCGGGGTTGCTTCCTTGGGGCAATCTGTTGCGTTCGATCATGTTCAGGGCGATCAGGCCCGGCACGGCCATGATGGCGCCGAAAAGAAAAGTGGCCTGAGCGGAGAAAAGATATCCGACGGCTCCCATAAGACCTGCGGAAACTGCATTCCCAATGGCTGCGAAGCTTGCATTGCGTCCAAAGCGTTCTCCCAGTCCACCGGTGCTTTTTCCGGGAGAGCGGAGAGCGTAAGTGGCGACCACCATGAGGGTCAGGGCGCTGATGGCCGGATTGAGTGTGCAACTGGCGATGCCGTGAAATATCTGAGCGATGGCGACCGGGAGTTGCTGGGGGAAGAAGGCGATCAGCAGGCAGGACAGGATGATGGCGATAATGGAGAATGTTGCGATCCCATGCTTGTCACGCAGGGTATCGACGAACGCGCCAGCGGGAACCTGACTGGCCATGGCGGTCACTGA
>JAAYUA010000207.1 GCA_012517935.1 Acetobacter sp.
TCTTTTGAACGCGAAAAAGTCGCGCTGTAATGTCGGAAAACATATATTCCCTGTATAGGTGGTTCATAATTCAGACAGCAACATGTCACGTGTGGCGCTTTTTGACGTTCGCGGGGAAGTGAACGCACAGGTAAACCCTGTCGAATTGGAAAAATGTCTGACACCCCATCAAACGATTTTTCCTGAGATACTTTTCGGCGGATAATTTGTCCCCCCGAAAGCCAGCATTTTTTTACCTGCCTCATGCGGTCAACAGACTTTTATCTTGCAATGTCTTTTGTGCAAGAAGTCGCGCATCGATTTCTACGCCCGATTATTATCTATCTGCGGGCACGAAATTCTTCTGAGTGGGTCTTTGTATCAGGAGTGTTCGTGGCATTCACGAAACAGGTGGTTTTCGCAGGTTGGGAAATTATTCCCGCGATGAAGATTTATTCCAAAAAGAATAATTCAGCAAATGCTCCATGTGCAGCCAACTGGCGCGATCATTTGCCATATTCTTTTTAATATAGCATATTGCATATTATCACGACATACGATTTACTGCGTCATCATGGCCCGACCAACTCACGTCAGTGCTCCTTCTTCCGACCAGAAACCTGCCGCCTGGCGTTTTGCCAAACGGGCAGAAGCCGACAGCAACAGTCTGCCGGAGGCTTTTGCCAGTGTGAATCTGCCTGCCGCCAATGTGTCTTCGTTCCGGCGTTTTCTGGCTTTTGTTGGTCCCGGCTACATGGTTGCTGTTGGCTATATGGATCCCGGCAACTGGGCGACAGATCTGCAGGGCGGTGCGCAGTTCGGGTACACTCTTTTAACTGTCATCATGTTGTCGAACCTGATGGCGATCCTGCTTCAGGCTTTGTCGGCACGGCTGGGCATCGCGACCGGTCGTGATCTTGCCCAAGCCTGCCGAGATCATTTTCCACCGGCCCTTAACATCATATTGTGGTTGGCCTGCGAACTGGCGATCATCGCCTGTGATCTGGCCGAGGTCATCGGAACGGCCGTGGCGCTTCAACTGCTTTTCGGCATTCCCCTCCTGATAGGGGCCGTGATCTCGGTGCTCGACGCCTTTATCGTCCTGTTTCTGATGAACCGTGGGTTCCGCTATCTGGAAGCCTTCATCATCGGTCTTCTGAGTATTATTGCCATATGTTTCGCTGTTCAGGTCGTGGCAGCGGCCCCACCACTGGCGGGCATCGTGAAGGGTTTCCTGCCTTCGACCGAAATCGTGACCAACAGCCAAATGCTCTATATCGCGATCGGCATCATCGGGGCGACGGTCATGCCTCACAAACTCTATCTGCATTCCTCGATCGTGCAGACCCGCGCCTTCGAGCGAACCTTCACAGGACGACGTGAGGCCATCCGCTGGGCGACATGGGACAGCACCATCGCCCTCATGCTGGCCCTGTTCATCAACGCAGCAATTCTGATCGTTGCAGCGGCCGCTTTTCACACCACCGGTCATCAGGAAGTGGCGGAGATCGAGGACGCCTATCGCCTGCTATCTCCGATCCTTGGGCTGGGTATTGCTTCCACTCTGTTCGCCGTGGCGCTGCTTGCTGCCGGCACCAACTCGACGATCACTGGAACACTGGCCGGTCAGATTATCATGGAAGGTTTTTTGCGCCTTCGCATTCCGCATTGGGCGCGACGCCTGCTGACCCGTGGTCTTGCCATCATTCCGGTTGTCGTGGTGACGGCGATTTACGGCAGCAAGGGCGTTGGAGAGTTGCTGCTGTTCAGTCAGGTCATCCTGTCGATGCAACTGCCCTTCGCTGTCATTCCGTTGGTCCTGTTCGTCTCCGACCGCAGGAAAATGGGTGAATTCGTCATTTCCCGGAAACTTGCCGCTCTCTCATGGGTCGTGGCGGCTGTCATTCTGGTTCTCAACTTCAAGCTGCTCTTCGACACGATTTTCTAAGTTCAACTGCCCTTTGGGCATCCTTCTCAGAAGAAATATATCATCATGCACGTCTCACAATATAGCAATTGCTATACTAATAAGCTTAGACATTCTTGGGAGTATTCCAGTCATAAACGCACTCGATTTCGTAGTGGTTCACGTGCCATGCTGTGTTCCTGCGTTGCGGTGGGGCTGAGCTGGTTCAGTATTAACGCGGCAAAGGCCGATGAATTAGCCACGCAGGACTCCGGTGCCGTGGCAGCAAAGTCGATATCGGAAGCGCAGAATGCCAAGCCCGCACGCCATCATAACAGGAAAGCTACTCAGAGGGTTGTGCCTTCTCAAACGTCGGCCCGGAGTGACGCAGCCACTCCTGAGCACGTCAATGTCGTTGGTCATCTCAATCAGGAGCGCGCACGTATCTTCCCGGGGCTGGGGGCGGTCGATTATCGAATAGATCAGCACCAGATCAACGCGACGCCGGGAGGTCAGAATGCAGCTTTCAGTCAGATTTTGCTGCGTGTGCCTGGTGTCGTTCTGGACAGCTATGGAGAGGTCCATGTGCGTGGTGAGCATGGGGGGCTGACCTATCGCGTCAATGGCGTGTTGCTACCTGAAGGGTTGAATGGTTTCGGGCAGGAGCTCGATACGCGCATCATCCAGTCAGTCGATCTGCTGACCGGGACGCTGCCGGCGCAGTTTGGTTTCCGCACGGCTGGGGTGGTGGATGTGACGACCAAGACCGGGGACAGCCTTAAACACAATCAGCTCTCTCTTTATGGCGGGAGCTACAACACGTTCATGCCGTCCGTACAGCTTGGAGGGCAGCATCGAAAACTAGACTATTTCATCACTCTGTCGTTCACCCGCAATAATATCGGCATTGAGAACCCGAGCGACACGTTCCGCGCTGTTCATGATGTGACGGAGCAGGAAAAGGCTTTTTCTTATCTTTCCTACCACATTGATGATGCCAGCCGGGTGACGCTGCTGACCAGCGCGTCCTATGCGGACTTTGAGATCCCCAACTCGTTCAAGACGTTCGATGTGAACAGTCCGGACTATACGACCATCTATGATGTGGCTGGCGTGAATCCACACGATCCATCGATGAACTGGGCGAAGCTGAATGACAGCCAGACGGAGCAGAACTACTACGCGGTGCTGTCCTATCAGCGCACAACAGACAGGATGAATTTTCAGGCATCCCCGTATTTTCGTTATGGTCGGATCGATTACACACCGGATCGCGATCGTGACCTGATATATCAGGGTGTTTCCGAACATGAGGTCAACGATTTCACGACCGGCGGTATGCAGTTCGATCTGTCTTACGAGGTAGCGCCCCATCATACTCTACGTGCTGGTCTTCTGGGGCAATACACGTCCGAGCGGCTCGATACCAACACGCTGGCTTTTCCCGTTGATGAGCAAGGAAACCAGAGTTCGAATGTTCCGGTGCGCCTGATCGATAATACGGGAAACTGGTCGGTTGAGGCAGGTGCCTATATTCAGGACGAATATAAA
>JAAYUA010000030.1 GCA_012517935.1 Acetobacter sp.
ACTTGATCGCTTCCAGCCGTCTGGATCTTGCTGATGGACTTCCCCCGATGACTGGCGGGGTGTTCGGTTATCTGGGATATGACATGGTGCGTCAGATGGAGCGTCTGCCTGATGCTCCTCCGGATGATCTGGAGCTGCCCGAAGCTATTTTGATGCGCCCGGGACTGTTTGCGATCTTTGACGGCGTCACGGATGAATTGATTCTGGCTGCTCCGATCAGGCCTTCTGATGACGATATGCCTGATGCCGCGTGGGAGCGTGCTACTTCGCTGATTGCGCGGGCCAAGGCATGTCTTGCGTCCGCGATGCCTGAAGAGCCTGCGGTTTCTTCCAAAGATGCTCCTTTGGAACTTGGAGAAGTGCGCTCGACTTTTACGGAAACAGAATTCTGTGATGTTGTAAGGAAAATTCAGGACTACATAACAGCAGGTGATGCATTTCAGGTTGTGCCCAGCCAGCGTTTTTCGGCTCGCTTTCCGCTATCGTCTCTGCATTTGTATCGTGCGCTGAGGCGGGTCAATCCGGCACCTTTCCTGTTTCATCTCGATTTTGGAGATTTTACTCTCGTCGGCTCGTCGCCGGAAATTCTTGTGCGTCTGCGGGATGGCAAGGTGACGGTTCGTCCTTTGGCGGGCACGCGTCCCAGAGGCAAGGATCTGGAGGAGGATAAGCGTCTGGAAGCGGATCTTCTGGCAGATGAGAAAGAGCGCGCTGAGCATTTGATGTTGATTGATCTCGGGCGCAATGATGTCGGGCGTGTGAGTATCGCTGGGTCTGTTAAAGTAACCGAGAAGTTCATTATCGAACGTTTCAGTCATGTCATGCATATTTCTTCGAATGTGGAAGGCATGTTGCGTCCGGATCTGGATGCGCTGGATGCGTTGGTTGCTGCTTTTCCGGCGGGTACGCTGACGGGAGCTCCGAAAATTCGGGCAATGGAAATCATTGACGAATTTGAGCACTCACGTCGTGCAACATATGCAGGATGTATCGGTTATTTCGGAGCCAATGGTGATATGGATACCTGCATCGGGTTGCGTATGGCTGTTGTTAAAGATGGCGAGATGCATGTACAGGCCGGTTGCGGCGTGGTTGCTGACAGTGTTCCTCAGCTTGAATATGAAGAAACAAGACATAAGGCTCGTGCGTTGTTTCGTGCTGCCGAAATTGCTGTAAGGCAGGCGTCACAAACCGCCTGATTTATGTGTTGCAGTGATGCCGATGATGGGTGTGATTATTCATGCCTGTCATTGGCATTTTTGTAAAAATTGGCAGAATTGATATTATTAAATATAATTAACATTTAAAATTACATTGCAATATAAAGAGAGTTCAGAAGCTTCTCGTGAAGTTCTTTATCCTGAGGAAAAATGCAGAATCTTATGTTACGATGCCGGTGGTTTATAACATAAAGAGAGAATAAGTTTTGATTCATCAGAAACTTCCTGAGCATCTGACCAGCACTCCAGCAGTCCCTGTCAAAGGTGTCATTTTTGATATGGATGGCCTGCTTCTCGATAGTGAGACGCTGGCGATGGATGCGTTGGTCGTGGCGGGACGTGATCTTGATTATGAAATGCCTGAGTCATTCTGCCGCAGAATGATCGGAGTTCCTGCGGACGGATGCAGGCGGCTTGTGCGTGAGACGTATGGGAATGATTTTCCCATGGAGCGTTTTTTTGCGCTCCAGGAAGAGCATTTGCGTCAATTTGTGGATAATGGCCGTCTGCAACTCAAGAAAGGCGTTATTCCATTACTCGATCTTCTGGACAGCAAAAAGCTGCCCCGAGCCATTGCAACGTCTTCCAGTCGTTACAGAACAGATCATCATCTAAAACTTGTTGGTTTGTTCGAAAGGTTTGATGCCATCGTGACGCGGGATGATGTTACGAATGGCAAGCCTGATGCTGAACCATATTTGAAGGCTGCCGAAAAAATCGGTCAGGATCCATCATTCTGTCTGGCTCTTGAAGATTCTCACTCGGGAGCGCGTGCTGCACATGCAGCAGGAATAAGAGTGATTGTGGTTCCTGATCTTCTTGATCCAATCAAGGAGATTCAGGAAAAAGCTCTTACGGTTGTAAAGGATTTGACGGCGGTTTGTGACTATATAGAGCATGCAGCGACATAAATTGTCGCTGCATATGTTGTCTCAGAGAAATGTGTTTAGAAAATCAGGCACATCCTGATTGGACAGTTTCGCAAGTATGTCTGCCACGATGGAAACTTCCCTGTCATGATCGGGGAGAGGGGGGCCAAAAACCTCCTCCATCGCCATGAATGCTTCAGCCTGCGCCTTATGATCGTCGCGAGCTTCCGCGCAGATGAGGCGCAGAGTGTCCGCCCGCGGATCTGTCAGTGAAATTTCTAACGCTTCCTGCTCATGAAGAGCGAACCAGCGGATCCAGCTGGCAATGAGTAGGGACGCGCCTCTTGTATCCTTGCCGACTTCTATATTGGCGCGCATCGGACGAATGATCCGCATTGCCATTTTTGCCGATCCATTACGTCCGATCCGTTCGGCTTCGTGCACGATGCCGGGATTACGAAACCGCCGCATAAGGTCGTTTGAGTAGTTGTCGAGCTCTTCGTCTGAAAGCTCGACCTCCGCTGACTGTTCCTGCCGCATGAAGCGTGCTGCAATCGTGCCCAGAACGGGATCGGAAGCCGCTTCAGCAATCGTATTCAGCCCCGCAAGGGCTCCAGTATAGGCCAGCAGCATGTGCGTGCCATTCAGCATCTGCAGCTTGGCGCGTTCGAATATCTCTACATTGTTGACGAAGCGCGTGCCCGGATGGGCTTCCCACATTGGACGCGGTCCGTCGAAGCGTTCAATGATCCATTGGAACCATGGTTCGGCTGAAATGGGCACTTCATCCGTGAAGCCCCCCAGAAGACGACGGGCATCATCAATGTCATCAGATATGGGAGCGGGTGCGATCCGGTCGACCATGGTGTCAGGAAACTGAACGTTCTGTTCAATCCATTCAGCGAGGCTGTCATTGCCGCGGAGTGCCGCGAAATCGGAGACAGCCTGGCGGAGTGTCTGACCATTATTGCTGACATTATCGCAGCAGATGATGACAGGTGGCGTTGTGCCGTTTTTCTGGATCATTGAGAAAGCGTGGTAGAGAATACCAAGAGCGGTCCGTGGGGTTTTTCTTCCCAGATCCTCCTGAATATCTTGTGCTTCCGGGTCGAGGCGTCCATCGGCTGTCAGATAATAACCGCTGGCGGTGACGGTAAGGGTGACGATACGCGTGCGTGGATCTGCGATGCGTTGCGCAAGAACGGAGTCCGTATCGCCTGCGAAGAGTGTTTCGCAAAGGGAGGCGATGACCGATGCGACAGTTCCGGTCGGCGTGCGTGTCAGAAGAGTATAAAGATTGTCCTGCCTTGCGAGTTGTCGGGCAAGATCCGGGCGTCTCATTGTGGCAGAAATGATCCCCCAGTGGAGATCTTTTTTCTCTCCATGTCCAATTGCAGCCTGTGTTGCAACAGCCTGATGGGCACGGTGAAAATTCCCACAACCAAGATGAACAATGCCTGGTGAAAGTTCTTCCGGATTAAAGGAAGGTTTGTAAACAGTTGATGGTATTTTTGATAAAGCCTGTCTGGATAACAGCAAAACGTTCACCTCTCTCGGGAATGTAACATGTGATGTTATCTATATATCATTTATGCATTTGATACAAACTTTGTTTTATTTTCGCATTAAATATCAATATATACATGAATAAAAACAGAATTTTGTTCGGGAATATTCTATTTTAAACGAGAGTTTTCATATCTTCCATATTTACAATGGAAGATATGCGCAGGTTTCTAAAAATCAGGGATAATTTCCGTAACCATGTGGATGGTCTTCGCGCCAACGGAATGCGGTTTCCACAATCCGGTCAAGGTCGGGATATTGTGGGTTCCATCCAGTATTTTCGCGAATGCGTGATGAATCGGCCACAAGAACGGATGGATCGCCGGGGCGACGATCTGCCCATTCCCATGGAACCTTGCGCCCGCTGATGCGTTCAACGCTCTGCACAACTTCGAGGTTGGTGAAGCCCAGACCGTTGCCAAGATTCCATGTGACGGACGGATGGTCCTTCAACCAGTCGAGAGCACGGATATGAGCATCTGCAAGATCCGTGACATGGATGTAATCACGGACGCAGGTGCCGTCCCGTGTCGTATAATCATTCCCAAACAGCTTAAGGCCGGGGCGGCGACCCAGTGCTGCATCTATTGTAAGGGGAATGAGATGGGTTTCCGGACGGTGATCTTCTCCCAGGCGTCCTTTCGGATCAGCGCCTGCAGCATTGAAGTAACGCAGGCAGGCGCTCTTCATCCCATGGATACGGTCGGCCCATACCAGAGCACGTTCGATGAGAAATTTGCTTTCACCATAGGGAGAGCCGGGATCGATCAGAGCGTCATCCGCGATTGGAGGGGGGCGCTCGTCGCCTCCGAACAAAGCGGCTGTTGAAGAAAAAACAAAACGACTGACGCCATGAGATACGCAGGCTTCGATCAGGTTAAGGGCAGTGATATAGTTCCGTCGAAGATACAAGAAGGGATGGCTCATGCTTTCTCCCACGAGGGAGAGGGCTGCAAAATGTAGGACGCCATCCCATTTTTGCAGCGCAACAGATCGGTTGGTTGCTTCTGCATCAGCCAGATCGGTGTAGATAAAACGGGCACTATGTGGAATGGCTGCGCGATGGCCTGTGCTCAGATTGTCCAGAATGGTGACTTCATGCCCGGCATCAAGCAGGCTTTGAGCAACGTGGCTGCCAACAAAACCGGCGCCGCCAGTTACAAGGTAATGCATTCGTTTTGAACTCCAGAAGAGACCGGAAGTC
>JAAYUA010000208.1 GCA_012517935.1 Acetobacter sp.
CGTGACACTGTCACGGCCCTTTTTCATTGGTCGAGGTTCTTATGTGTTCGACCGCCTCCGGAGTGTAACTTTAGACTATACCCTAAGATGATGTAACATCGGCTTTCAGGAAGTGAGGATTTCTTTATCACATTAGGGTTTACTTTAGACTTATGTTACACCAAAAGGAGTGGGTCTAGAACCTAAGGTTACAGTTCGCCATGCGATACGGTTACGCCAGAGTCTCCACTACAGACCAGAACCCCGAAGCCCAGAAACTGGCTCTCGAAGCGGCTGGATGCCAGCAGGTTCGGGTGGAGCAGAAGAGCGGCACAAAGCTGGAAGGTCGAACCGAACTTGCCACGTTGCTGGATTTCATGCGCGACGGTGACACGCTGGTCGTGACGCGTATCGACCGGCTTGCCCGTTCCATTGCAGACCTTCAGACTATCGTGACGACAATTCGGAACAAGGGCGTTGCGCTGCAATGCACCGAACAGCCTGTAGACACCACCACGGCAGCCGGAAAAGCCTTTCTGGATATGCTGGGCGTCTTCGCTGAGTTTGAAACCAATCTTCGCAAAGAACGTCAGCTTGACGGCATCGCTGTCGCCAAAGCGAACGGCGTCTATACCGGACGCAAGCGGACAGTGGATCGTGACGCCGTGCGGAAACTGAAGAGCGAAGGTGTGAGCATCACGGAGATTGCCCAGCGTCTTAATGTCTCACGCCAGCATGTGCATCGGTGCCTCAAAGACACCTGATCTGTTGTCCTATCTACGAGGCATCATGCGTGCACCTGAACCCTGCGGAGCCTGCCCGGTGCGCGCGGGCAGCGCGATGGTTTTCTTCCCGATTTTTGGATGCTCAGGTCGTTCAAATGCCTTAAGCCATGCGTTTAACACATGACTAAATACACCCTAAACACACCAAAAAACTACGTTTCTCTTGTGGATAACTTTCACTCTTGATGATCTGTCATTTTAAGAGTGGCTGATTTCTGCCGTTTACACGCGTGATCTTCTTACACCTTTTTCGGAAGGTGTAATTAAAACGGCAAAAAGTGTAATAGAAAAAATATAATATTTTCATATAGTTATGTAAAAAATTACACCTTCTACACCTCTTACACCTTTTTTCGAATAATGCTGAGAAAGAGAGGAAGGTGAAGTGACTGTGTGTCTATGCGTTAAACGCATAGGTCAGCCTAAGGGGGCGGGGCAAATCTTCAATGCCGGTCTAGGGGGCTCAACCGCGCCAGTCTCACGCGCAGATTTTTTGCCATTTTTGAAAACAATCAAGTTTTTCAAAGGATGGGGGCAAAAAGGGGGGGGATGGTCGAAATCTCTGGGGTGATCACAGGCAGGACCGCGCCTTAGTCAAATTTTCACACCCGCGAAATTGAGGAGAAAAGTCACAAGGCAGAGGTTTTTGACATTTGTATCGAAAGAGTCCGGATTGAGTCCGGAGACGCGAACAATGATGTTCGCCAGAACCACTGATTTTGAAAAATTGTAGTGTGGAACTGGTGGAGCCAATCGGAATCGAACCGACGACCTCCTGAATGCCATTCAGGCGCTCTCCCAACTGAGCTATGGCCCCACATTGCGCGGCTACACGTAACCCCGCATTTGAGTGAAGCGGGGTATAGCCTTCCTTAAACCACCTGACAAGCCCCTTCGTCATTTTATTCCAGAAGAAGATTTTCCTGCCTCAAAGCTGCCAGCAGAGGCAGAAGAGGCAAACCCAAAATCGCGCTCTGATCGCCATGAACCGAAGAAAAAAGATGGATGCCCATTCCCTCCAGGCGATAGGCACCGACACTCTCCAGACAGGCTTCTCCTTCAGTTTTCAGATAACAATCCAGGAATTCATCTGAAAACGCACGCATGGTCAGTTCTGAGTGCGAAACATGACGCCATAAACAGACACCATCGCACATCAGAACAACCGCACTGTGCAATATATGCGTCCGATTACGAAGCTTCATAAGCTGTGAGCGTGCATCGGACAGACTGGATGGCTTATCAAACCACTCGCCTTCACAGCTTAACATCTGATCTGCCCCGATCACCCAGCTTGTGTGCGCCATTCCCGTGGACTGCCTCCAAACGGCATCCGCTTTGGCTTGCGCAAGAGTGAGAGCAACGACATCAGCATCTTCGCCATTCAACTGACCGTTGTTTTTAATATCACTTTCATCAATCCCTGCGCCCATGGCTGTAAATTGCAAGCCTGCAGACCGCATGATCTCACGACGGGCGGAGGAAGTACTCGCAAGGATCAGCGCAGTACTTGTCTGCAATCCATTTCCTTTTAGTACTAATGGCAGAGCGTTCATGAGAATCCTTTCAGGTACCTGTGACGGAGTCGTACGAAAAACAGAGTATGCAGCCCTGTCAGTACTATGCTGGGTACTGGGGTACATGGGGATAGTACTGCCGTCGAATAAAGGGCATGTGGAGTACCGGGGACAGAATCACCAAACGCAAAAACAGTGAACTGTACACAGGCTTCTGGGAGGGAATTCTGGATAACTCTCAAATCTCCCTGAAAGTCGCGGGTTTTTAAGATGTACACACTGTGGGAAAGATGGGGTACATTTTCGGAATACCGGGTACCACACGTACCACAGGCCCTATAAACAACTCCTCGTTTAACTTTTCTTTTTTAATGTTTAGAGGAGAGCCTACAGATTGGGGATGACCTGCTGATCCGTGTCAGGCAGTTTCATGCACTCAGTCCATGAGTGGAATGACGGTTGATCGGCGTAGAGCAGGAAAGACGAACGGACGAATGATGACAGAAAACAAACGGCTTCTGCGTGTGCTGAATGGGGAAGCACTCTGGCCGCCTCCGTTGTGGCTGATGCGTCAGGCAGGTCGGTTTCTTCCGGAATTCCGCGCTTTGCGCGAAAAAGCGGATTTCATGACCCGTTGCATGACGCCCGATATGGCGGTTGAAATTACCCTTCAGCCTATACGGCGTTTCGGGATGGATGGAGCGATCCTGTTTTCCGACATTCTGGTTCTCCCTTGGGCGATGGGGCAATCGCTGGAGTTTGTCGAAGGGAAAGGTCCGATTCTCGGGGCCATTCGCAGTGAAGCGGATCTGAACCGCCTTGAGCCGGGGATGATTGCGGAAAAAATCGAACCCGTGATGGAAACCCTGCGTCGACTTCGTGCCACAGTGGATGGACCCGACAGCATTGGCGTTGCCGCTCCGGGGAGTGTGACACTTCTGGGATTTGCCGGAGCGCCTTTTACGGTTGCCTGCTACATGGTTGAAGGAAGTGGTTCGCGCGAATTCGCGACGGTGCGGGCAATGGCTTACCAGTCCCCCGCTCTCTTCGATCGACTCATCGACCTGCTGACGGAAACCACGACCGAGCTTCTGTCTGCCCAGATCAAGGCGGGCGCCGAAGCGGTGATGCTGTTCGATTCCTGGGCAGGTCTTCTTCCCCCGTCTGAATTTCGCAGACACGTGATTGCCCCGACACGTCAGATCGTCAAAACCTTGAAAGCGCGGCATCCAGGCGTCAGGGTTATCGGCTTCCCCCGTCTTGGCGGCGTTATGGTCGCTGAATATGCTCGTGAAACCGGAGTTGATGTCATGGCTCTGGATACGGGAGCGGATCTTGCGCAGGTTGCTGCTCAGGTTGATCCGGGTCTTGTGCTGCAAGGAAATCTGGACCCCATTTCCGTTCTGGCTGGAGGCGAGGCCATGCGTCGGGAAGCCCTGGCCATTCGTGAAGCCGGGCGTGGTCGCCCCCATGTGTTCAATCTTGGGCATGGTGTCCTTCCCAATACACCACCGGAGCATGTTGGAGATTTGATACAGACCCTGCGTGGAACTGCCGGATGACAGAAGCAGCGCTTTCAGCCGGGGGACTGTTGAAACTCGTCATTTTTGATTGTGACGGCGTTCTGATCGACAGCGAAGGGCTCAGTTGTCGGATACTGGCAGCTGAAGCACGGAAGCTTGGTCTTGATATTCCGGATGATCGCGCTGTCGAAGCTTTTGCAGGGAAGGCTGTGCCTCTGATCCGGAAAGAGTTGGAAGAGGCTTCCGGTCAGAGCCTTGATCCGGACTGGTCGCAACGTATGCAGGAGGCTTTTGTCGCCAGTTTCCGGCATGGGGTGGAGACCATGCCCGGCGCTTCGGACATGCTGGATGGGGTTATTGCCCTGTCTTTGCCCATCAGGGTTGGATCAAATTCATCCTGCGCCGAAATGGAAGCCAAATTTCAGGTTACAGCTCTTGAGACAAGATTGCCATCGGATCGGATTCATTCTGCCAAAGACATGAATGTTCCCAAACCTGCTCCTGATGTCTATCTGCATGCGGCAGCCATGGAAAATGTCAGACCTGAGCAGTGTGTCGTGCTGGAAGATAGTGATCCCGGAGCGCGTGCCGCCATTCTGGCTGGTATGACCTGTGTGCTTCTCAGACCTTTTTCAAAAGAGGTGCCTAACTGGCTGCGAGCCCAGAAAGAGCGTTTTGTTCAGATTGAATCCCTTGAGGCTTTCGTTCCCATCCTGTCACGGGCTCTGACGGCACAAAAAGGAAAATGAACATGATTCCCGGTCTGATTTCTTATTATCTCTGGATAAAAGCACTACATGTGATTTCTCTGATCGCATGGATGGCCGGTATGTTCTATTTGCCACGCCTGTATGTTTATCATTGTCAGGTTGAAAGCGGATCTTCGGAAAGCGAACGTTTCAAGATCATGGAACGTCGTCTTCTCAGGGCCATTATAAATCCGGCAATGATTGCAACGGCACTTTTCGGGATACTGCTTGTTCTTACTCCCGGAGTGATCAATTGGAGTGCAGGATGGTGGCATGTGAAACTTCTTGCTCTGGCGGGTTTGTTTGCGTTCCATGGCTTTTGCAGTCGCTGGCGCCGTCTCTTTGCTGAAGACAGGAATACGCATTCCGAAAAATTCTATAGAATGGCGAATGAGATTCCGACTGTCCTGATGATGATCATTGTGATCATGGTGATTGTTCGTCCATTCTGAAGCAAGAATGGACGGGGCATGACGCTAGATTCCGTTTTTCAGACATCCTCTTGTTTTTCATAAATATTTTCACTCAGGAGCCTGAATGTCATGACAAATAATACTTCCCTCCATTTTGTGACACTTTGTGGAAGCCTCAGGAAAAAATCCTTCAACGCGGCTATAGCAAAAGCTCTTCCGCGTCTGGCTCCCGATGGTGTGGCCATTTCCAATCTTGGATCTATTGGCAATTTTCCTCATTATAACGCTGATTTGCAGGAGCAGGGCTTTCCAGAAGATGTCATCGCGATGGCTGATGCAATCAGGGCATCTGATGGCGTCATTATCGTAACACCTGAATATAATTATTCTATTCCTGGGGTTCTTAAAAACGCGATCGACTGGCTGTCCCGGGTGGATCCACAACCTCTTGCTGGCAAGGCTGTTGCACTCCAGACGGCTTCACCTGGAATGATCGGGGGTGCCAGAGCCCAATATCATCTGCGTCAGTCTCTTGTATTCATGGATGCATTTGTCCTGAATAAACCGGAAGCAATGATCGGGCAGGTGGCATCCAAATTTGATGAAGAAAGGATGGAACTGACAGATGAAAAAACATGCGCGTTCCTGACACGACAGATCACTGCACTTGCTGAACTTGCGGAAAAGATAAGAGGCTGAGAATCGTTCCTGACCGGCATAGGGATCAGGGCTTGACTTATTCATCGGCAAACGCAGTTGTCCGCGACAACAGATCAAGTTCTGACCAGGGGGA
>JAAYUA010000209.1 GCA_012517935.1 Acetobacter sp.
AGCAGCAGAGTATGCCGACTGAAAGCAATGACCATCGCCTCACCCGCTTCGGAAAAAACGGTTCGGCGTGGTTTTCTGGGAACGGTCTTCTGATCTTCGCCAGCCTGATGCGTCCGCAACTTCGCCACTTCTTTCCGGATTACCTCAGCGCTCAGCGCCGAGGGCGAAGTCTGCGATCACTCTATTGCCGTTCGCACGGCACAGTCGCGGCGCTGCCATGACGTAATCCCCCCATGATGTTTTCTTCTACCACGTGAAAATACCACACCATCAAACCACGGGACTAAACACCACCATATCCTTGCATCCTGAAATATGCTGCCGCGCCCAAGCCGCTGGTTCCATCATTGCAGTGAAAAACCGCTCAAAAACACCGGTATGACTTCAATATTATCGAATTAGTTTCGAATTCGATGCAATATTCCATTAGAAATACAACATTCCTAAGATATCTGCCGCGTCTGCAGACACCACAATTCTAAAGAAAAAAGCTATACTTCTTCTTTCAGGCTGCTACCGTTTCCAGCACTCAGAACCCATCAGATGATGACCATTCGAGAAAAGGAAAACAGCATGTCAGAAAATTTCCTCAAACGCCTGCTACTCCCCGCTTTCGGACTGGCGCTCATCGGCACTCCGGCTTTGGCTGCGGAAACGGCGTCCGGTGTCCTGACAACATCTAGCGGAGCGAATGCTGGCACGGTGCTGGTGACTGAAACGCCAAACGGCGTTCTTCTCAATATTGATGCAAAAAATCTCACACCCGGATGGCATGGCATTCATTTTCATGAAAAAGGCTTCTGCGAAGGCCCTAAATTTACCAGCGCAGGTGGACATATCCACACACAGACACCCGTCGTCCACGGCTTCCAGCATGCCAATGAAAACGATGCAGGCGATCTCCCGAATATCTTCGTTGGAACGGACGGAACTGCAAAAGTGGAACTCTATTCCTCTTTTGTCTCGCTCAAACCTTCATCTGAGCACCGCCCAGCGCTCATCAGCCCGAGCGGATCATCTGTCGTGATCCATGCCAATCCGGATGACTACACTTCCCAGCCGATCGGTGGCGCAGGCGACCGGGTGGCCTGTGCTGTCCTGAAAAGCAACTGATCCGGAAAAAACCGTCTGACGACAGGCAGGAACACGGGGCAACCGAAAAAGCCCCGCCTGCAACAAGGACATAAGGCGCCGGGACTTATGCCATCGGCTCCCCGGCTTCTCCCAATGCAGTGCCAAGAAGTTCGTCATAAACCCGGAGGGTCGCGTTCTGCATGGCTTCAGTCGTGTAGGAATCCAGAACACTGGCGCGGGCATGTTCTCCCATTGCCCTGATCTGCTCTTCATCAGCGCTCAGGACAGCTGCGAGCATCTCTGCCAAAGCCGCAATATCGCCCGGAGGAACGAGAAGGCCGGTTTCTCCATGCCGAACCGTTTCCATCGCGGCTCCATGTGCCGCCACGATCACCGGCTTCCGCATTGCCTGCGCCTCAACCACCACTCTGCCGAAAGGTTCCGGGCGCAAGGAAGGAACAACCACCACATTCGCAAGCGCAAAAGCCGCTGGCATATCCGAGCAATGACCCGCAAAACGCACACGCTCAGCAATGCCTGAAAGCCGACTTTGTTCGACCAGCTCCTTGGCATAATCCTTCTTGCGCCCGGCCTCTCCAACAAAGACACAGACCCAGTTCTGGGGCAGATTCGCCTCCTGACTGATCTGTTGCAGGGCAGACAGGAGCACTCCCTGTCCTTTCCACCCGGTCAGACGTCCCGGCAGCAACACGACAAAGGCATCGTCCGGAATATCCCATAATTCCGCCAGTTCCTGCACACGAGTGCCTCTCACCACATCGGGGTCAAACATGTGCACATCTGCACCGCGTGGAATCGTTCGCAAACGATCTTCCCCCACGCGATAGGATTCCCTGATTCTCGAAGCGATATAATGACTGATCGCAATCACACGCTGACCGGAGGCAAGAACGGCATTCCAGTGCTTTTTTCCCGGAAAGCTGGCGTCATGAACACCATGCCATGTTGTCACCAGAGGAACGCCGGCCCGACGACAGGCCAGACGCGCAGCCCATGCCGGCGCGCGGGAACGAGCATGAACGAGAGACACGTTTTCACGCCGGATGAGCTCTTCCAGAGCCTTTGCATTTTTCAGAATGGAGAGAGGATTTTTCTTCTCCAGAGGAATCGTGAAATGCTGGCCACCCGCATATCTCACGCCCGGCTCCAGTCTGCCCCCGGCGCTTGCCACCAACGGACATGCACCTGCGTCCGAAATCGCAGCCACCATTTCCAGCGTTCCACGTTCAACACCACCGGAGTTCAACGCGGGCAGGACCTGAAGAATCACTGGAGATGTGTTTCTTGAAGACATTAACTTTTCGTAGCACGACATGAGAGGCACGGACATACAGTCTCCCGCAGGTCTTGACCAAAGCACCGTTCCAAACGCCAGATAGCAACATCATGACATCTTTCGCTTTCCCGTGAATCCATTCCGTATCCTTGTCATCAGGCTTGGGGCACTCGGTGATTTCGTGCAGAGTTTTCCAGCCTTTTCCGCAATTCGCCATGAACATCCGGCTGCGGAAATCACCTTGCTGACAACCACGCCTTTCGTTGCGTTGGCCAAAGCCAGTCCATGGTTCGACAAGATCGAAACAGACGCCCGCCCAAGCCGCGCGGATCTGGCTGGGTTTCTCCAGCTGCGCCAACAACTGCGTGGCTTCGACATGATCTATGATCTTCAGACCTCCTCCCGATCATCCAGATATTTTCGATTCGCAGGGCAGAAGAACTGGTCCGGAATCGCTCCCGGCTGCCGTTTTCCACACGCAAATCCATTCCGAAATGAGATGCACACCCGCAGTCGCCAGCGGGACCAGCTTC
>JAAYUA010000210.1 GCA_012517935.1 Acetobacter sp.
AGAGGCCGACCAGGCGGCCTGTGCCATGACAAGGGCATGATTTGCGATGACCAGATCAGCCTGTCGTGCACGGCGGATGGAATGTTCGATGTAGCAGGTCTGATAGTGACGGCAGGCTCCATGAATACATTCTCCTCGTCTATCCGCCACGGCAGGGAGTAGATTATGACCAGCGATCTCTCCAAACCATCCGGGAAGATCTCCTCCGAACAAATCGCCTTCCCGTGTTGTCATGGCCCAGCGTGCCAGAAGGATCAGGGCAATCGTGATTTCGGGTGGTCGTGTCGGAGCGCTGTTCACCATGTCTTCGTAGTTGAGAAGGCAAAGATAGTTTTCGCGCCCTTTGCGCAGGACCACTCTGTGTCGCCGTTCTGTTTCGTCAGGGCAAAGGCGTCGGGTTTCGGATTCGATCTGCCGCTGCAGATGGCGGGTATAGGTGCTGATCCAGACCGGCCCCTTGTTACGTTCCGCCCAGAGACTCGCCGGAGCCAGATAGCCCATGGTTTTGCCGGTTCCGGTTCCGGCTTCCGCGAGCACGGCGCGTGGTGCGCCATATTGCTCCCTTGGCTCGAAGGCAGTTGCGGCAACATCTGCGAAATCAGCCTGCCCGGCGCGCATTTCCGCATTTGGCCCGAGCATTTCATGCAGTCGTGCACGGGATTCGGCCGCAGTGACCGGCAAGGAACCGGGGGGAGGTAGCGGAGCTTCCTCTTCCCATTTGGGCAGATATTGCCAGATCCGCAGGGGATCTGGCGGCAGAGCACCCGGGTCATTCAGGTGGGGCTGTTCCCCCAGCGTTTCCTGAACAATGCTGCTCCATGTCCATCCGTAATGGCCCAGATGTTGGGCGGCAGCATGAAGACGGGGGGCATCGACTCCCTTTGAGGCCTGGCGCAGGTCGTTGAGCAGAAGGGCCATCAACCGTGGGAGAAGCTCCGGGCCGGGGAAGACATTTTCTTCAGGTTTCAACCCCAGAGCCACGGCAAGTCCCAGAGGCGTTGGAGCGACCAGCCGGGCGGGATGCACGAAGGCAAAAAGCTCCAGCAGGTCGAAAACGGAGTCGCGCGGCAGGGCCCGCAGATGTGCCCGTCGTGCCGTGGCGTGTGTATGGATGAGCAGGAATGGTCCCCGCCCGGCCTGTTCGTGGAATTTTGCGGCGGAGAGGGTGAGAAGTTCTCCGTCCGGTGACAGAGCGGACAGTGCACCATGCAGGGCGATGATGGCCCAGGCGTCAGAGGGCGATGGAGAAGGAGACGTCATCTGATCCTGTTCTAACGCGGGAAGTGCATCCGTTCGGAGAAAAGAATGTGGTGTGGAGCGTAATATCTGTGCAAGGGGCTGGAAAACGGGCAATCAGCGCCGGGAATTATGTTGCAAGAGTGTCTTCTGGGTGAATTTTTGTGCAGAACAGCAGAGAATTCGCCTTCCTTGACGGTGGAAAGACGGATTCGGATTGACCATTGAGGTCTCAGTTCATAGCTTCCGGCCACTATGTCTGACAACGCAAATGCTCCCGCATCCATCCCCAAGGTCTGGCCTTTTGAAGAGGCCCGGAAACTTGCCGATCATATTGGCGACCGACAGGACGCCCGCCCGACGCTGTTTGAGACCGGGTATGGTCCGTCTGGCCTGCCGCATATCGGCACGTTCGGAGAAGTGGCCCGCACGTCCTGGGTGCGTCGCGCCTATACCGAACTGACGGGGCAGGCTTCGCATCTGCTCGCCTTTTCCGATGACATGGATGCGTTGCGCAAGGTGCCGGACAATGTGCCCCAGCAGGAGATGCTGGCAGGTTATATCGGGCAACCTCTCTCCCGTGTTCCGGATCCTTTTGGCACGCATGAATCGTTTGCCGCGCATAACAATGCCCGTCTTTGTGCCTTTCTTGACAGTTTTGGCTTTGAATACGAGTTCGCTTCCTCAACAGCCTATTACACCTCTGGTCGTTTCGATGCGGCGCTCCGTCGTGTGCTTGAAGTCCATGATGAAATTCTCGAGGTAATCCTGCCCACATTGGGGCCGGATCGTCGCGCAACCTATTCCCCTGTTCTTCCACTGCATCCGAAAACGGGTGAGGTCATGCAGGTGCCGATGGAAGCCATCGATGCTGCTGCGGGCACGGTGCGCTGGACGGACCCGAAGACGGGAGAAACGTTCGAGACTCCGGTCACGGGTGGTCATGCCAAGATGCAGTGGAAGGCCGACTGGGCCATGCGCTGGTATGCTCTGGGTGTCGATTATGAGATGTCGGGCAAGGATCTGATCGACAGCGTGCGTCTGTCCGGTCGTATCTGCCGTATTCTGGGTGGGAAGGCACCAGCTGGGCTGACTTATGAGCTGTTTCTTGATGACAAGGGGCAGAAGATTTCCAAGTCCAAGGGCAATGGTCTATCTGTGGAAGAATGGCTGCGTTACGCCATTCCGGAAAGCCTTGGACAGTATATGTTCAATCAGCCGCAGCGGGCCAAGCGTCTGTTTTTCGATGTGATCCCCAAGGCATCCGACGAATATCTGTCGCATGTCGAGAAGGCGAAAGCACTTCAGGCTGAAGCCGGCGAAGATGTAGAAAAGCGACGTGCCCTTCAGTCGAATCCGGCATGGTTCATTCACAACGGCACGATTCCGGCGGATGCGGGCAGTCCGGTATCTTTCGCGATGCTGCTGAATCTGGCCAGTGTTGCCAATGCCGAGACAGATGATGTGCTCTGGGGTTTTCTGCGTCGTTACGATGCAGGGGTTTCGCCGGAAACACACCCGACGCTGAAGGCGTTGGTTGATCGTGCGATTGTTTATTATGCTGATTTCGTGCGCCCTGCGAAGTCATGGCGGATGCCGGATGTGCGTGAACGTCAGGCACTGACGGATCTTGCGGAAGCGTTGCGCACACGTGAGGGCATGGCACCAGATGCTGATGAATTGCAGAATATGCTGTTCGAAATTGGCAAGCGGCATGGTTTCGATCCGCTGCGTTCATGGTTCGGCTGTCTTTACGAAGTGCTGCTGGGGCAGTCCGAAGGGCCACGATTTGGTGGTTTTATCGCACTGTATGGTATTGCAGAGACCATTGCCCTGATTGATGCAGCTCTTTTGCGTGGAGAGAATGCCTGATTACGTGGACGAAAGCGGGATTTCCGGAGTGCGCCGGGTGAGCGTGCGGTCAAAGTCTGATACTGCGGGCGCGGGCGGCCAGGAGGAAAGCCCGGTCTCCCTGTCTTCAGATTACCCGGCGGAAGGTAGGGGGGCACGCTGGCGACAGCATCTTCCACATGTTGTCGGTTTCCTTCTGATGATCGCCGCGATTGCCGTAGTCCAGAATGAACTGCGGCATCTCAGCATGGCGGATATTCGCGCCGCGATGCACCGGATACCGTCCTCTGCGCTGTTTATGGCGACGGGCTGTACCTTTCTTTCCTATTTTATTCTGTCGTTTTATGACCGTCTGGCGGTCATTCAGGTCGGTTATTCAAAGATACATTTCCGACGAACGGCCTTTGCAGCCTTCTGTTCCTATGTATTGTCCCACAATCTTGGCTTTTCGGCTGTTTCCGGGGCGGCTGTCCGCTTCCGCCTGTATCGTAACTGGGGTCTTCCACCAGTGGCGATCGCCCAGATCATAGCCTTCTGTTCCATTACCTATCTGCTGGGTGCAGCGGCGCTTATTGGCTCGGTGCTTCTTCTGGAACCATCGGTGATTCCGGTTCTGGGGCAACGCCTGCCTTCATGGCTGTTGAATGGCATCGGGTTGCTGTTGTGGGGAGCCGTTGGTGGTTATGCGCTGATCGGGCTGAAATGTCGTCAGATGACCTTGCGGGGGCATCAGATCGACTTTCCATCCCCTCTGATGGCCATTGCGCAAACTGTTGTTTCTGCTGCTGACGTCGCAGCTACGGCATCGATTGCATGGGTGTTGCTGCCTGCCGGTTGCGGGCTTGATTACGCTCCGTTTCTTGCGATCTATATTGCCTCTTATACGGCCGGGCTTGTGGCGAGTGTGCCGGGTGGTCTCGGCGTTTTCGATGGCACGATGTTGCTTGCGCTGACGCCATGGTTGCCTGCCTCGCAAATTCTGGGTGTTATTTTCGTATTCCGGCTGTTTTATTACATCGTTCCACTGTTTCTCGCTGGTGGCATGTTTGCCGGGCATGAACTGTTCCTGCGTGGTGACGCTGCCATACGGCGGGGTCGTGCAGGGCGTGATGGCGATATTCCGGAGAAACGTCGTCCGAGTGCGGTTGTTCGCGAGAGTGAAGCGGATTTTTCGGTCACGGTTTCTACAGGGACGGTGGCTCTTTGTGGCGCGATGCTGCTCACACTGCCTGTGACAAATCCGTTGGTCGCGGTTGGTGCCAACGGGATGTTTCTGAGCGATTATACCCTCTCCCTGATTGGAGCGGTATTGATCGCCCTGGCTCTGGGACTGGCACAGCGCGTAACGCTGGCATGGTCATTTACCCTGTTCCTGCTTTCCATCGCGGCGGTGCTGACCTTCCTGCGTGGCAATATGGTCATCGTGCCTTTGATGCTGGGTTTTTCGGCCTTTCTCGTGGCGCCGTTCCGCAAATGCTATTACCGTCATGCGCGCCTGCTCAGTGAACCATTGTCGTTGCCCACGATCGGCGCTCTGCTCTTCTTGCTTTGCTGTGTGATGGTTCTAGCGACACATCGTATGCCGGGCGCCTGGTGGGAAATGTTGTCCTATCAGGGGTTGGAAGGACGGCGCTGGATCGCCGGGCTTGCTATTCTTCTGGGTTTTCTGGTTATCGTGCGTCTGGTTCGGGCCGGTCGGGTAACTGTCAGTTCATGGAGCGGAGAAAAGCGCGACTGGTATCTGGAGCTTGATCATGCCGTGCAAAACTTTCCTGCCTGCGCTCCTGAAGGGCTGATCACAGGGGAGGCCGGGCAGGCTGCGATTCCTGTCAGACGCAGGGGGCATTTGCTGGTTGGCATGGGAGATCCTGCAGGAAATCAGGCAGATGCTGCATCGGTGATCTGGCGCTTGAGGGATTTGGCTGTTCAGGAAGGCCGTCAGCCGGTTTTCTGGTGTGTCGGTAATGATTTCCTCAAACTTTATGGTGACCTTGGTCTTGTGAACTGGCCTTTGGAAGATAGTTCCGACAGATATCTGTGCTGTGCACCGGAGCAGAGCGGGCTGGTCCGTTCCATGCTTGCCGTGCGACGTGGAGGCTGCGCACGGAACTGAGTTCTGTCGCATGACGTTGTTGAAGTGGGGCGGATATGTGGCAGATTATCAGTAACAGTGTTCTGATTTCTTTCCCGGCGTTATTTTCCATTGTGAATCCCCCCGGTGCCTCACTGATTTTTCTTCAGCTTGTTTCGGGGCGGCCGCGCAATGATGTAGTGCGTCTTGCGCGTCAGGTCGCGTTGTCTTCCTTTTTCCTGCTGGTTGTCTCGATCTGGGTAGGGCGCTGGCTTCTTGTGTTCTTTGGCGTCAGCCTTGATGCGCTGCGTGTCGCTGGCGGATTGGTCGTTGCTGTGCGTGCGTGGGCGTTGTTGCAAAGTCCGGAGGTTGTGGAAGCGCGCCGGGAACAGCAGGCCATGCAGAATAATCAGATGGTTACGGCACCAAGTCTGGGAGACATGGCCTTTTTCCCGCTGACGATGCCATTCACCGTTGGGCCGGGCAGTATCGCCGTCGCCATTGCGCTCAGTTCCGGATACCCGCATTCGCAGATGCTGGCGGGGAATATAGGTATCGTGATTGCTTCGGCGGGGGTCTGCCTGATGGTATGGGCGGGCTATACCTGGGCAGAGACATTGACGCGCTTTCTGGGAGTAACCGGAACGCGTGTTGTCAGCCGTCTTTCCGCTCTCATCCTTTTATGCATTGGTGTCCAGATCATTTCGACGGGCATCAGTGGTTTTGTGTCTGGACTGATTGCTGAGGCATCTCAGGCACATTGAGGGCCCGGGCGACTTCCTGGCGCAGTGCGGGAATGACTATTTCTGTGAACCAGGGATTTTGTCTTTCCCATAATCCGGTGCGCCACGATGGATGTGGCAAGGGAAAGAAACGGGGTAGAAAATCCCGGAAGTGACGGACGCGATCTGTGACGCGGCCTCTGCCAAATTGCCAGTCTTGGGCATACGAACCGACCAGAAGTGTCAATTGCACGTTGGGCAGTGCCGGGATGACCTGGTGGCGCCACAGACGTGCACATTCGGGACGCGGAGGTTTGTCACCACCTTTTTGGAGCCGCCCCGGATAGCACAGTCCCATCGGGAAAATGGCAATCTTCTGGCTGTCATAAAATGTTTCACGATCAAATCCGAGCCAGCTTCGTAATCTGTCACCAGACGGATCATTGAAGGTTTGTCCGCTGAGATGCGCTTTCGTTCCGGGTGCCTGTCCCACAATCAGAATACGTGCGGAAGGAGCGATCTGGAAAATGGGTTTGGGCTCAAGTGGCAGATGTTCAGAGCAGAGAGTGCAGGATTTCAGATTCTGAAGCAGTTTCTCGAAATCGGTGTCTGTCATGAGTTGGATAATGACCTCGGGCAAAACCGTTATCGTCGTTGTTCTCTCCTGCGCTCGGGCATGAAATGCCATTTCTCGTGGACCTTTGGGGGACGAGGTGGGCGTGAGAGAGACCATTATCGCATATAAGTTGCGCCAGGGTTTCTTCAACTACGCCTGTTGCAGGTGATCCCCGCATTGTCCCGCTGCCAGTTGGAAAGAAATAAAAAAAGGGCCACGGAAGATCCGTGGCCCTTTTTCTGAAACTCCGGCCACTGAGGTGACCGGAGGCTCTGTAACAGCTTACTGGGAGTTATCCTGTCCAGCATGCGTTTCAGGAGCGAAGGTCCAGCCATGGCCGTAAGGCTGCGGCATGAACAGTCCCCATGAAGAGTATGAGGTATCGTGCGTTGACCATTCGGTCGTCGGCAGAGCGATACCGTCTTCACGCAGTTTCTTGATCTGATCAGCAGTGACGTTACCCGGAGCCTTGTTGCCCCAAGACGTTCTGATGAAG
>JAAYUA010000211.1 GCA_012517935.1 Acetobacter sp.
ATATCCTCACCCCGATCGCTTTCGCTGAACGTGCGCAGGCTTTGATAGAGCTGGGCGTTGAGGTCGAGGTCCTCGACCTCAACGCCATGCAGAAACTTGGTTTCGGTGCATTGCTTGGCGTGGCGCAGGGTAGCGCCAACGAGCCGAGAACCGTGATTATGCGCTGGAATGGTGGCAAGGAAGGAGAAGTGCCTGTTGCCTTTGCCGGCAAGGGTGTGACCTTTGACTCCGGCGGAATTTCCATCAAACCTGCGGCCGGCATGGAAGACATGAAATGGGACATGGCGGGTGCGGGTGCCGTGACCGGGCTTATGGCCGCTCTGGCAGGCAGAAAGGCGAAAGCCAATGTCGTCGGCATAATTGGTCTTGTTGAAAACATGGTCTCAGGGACTGCACAGCGTCCGGGCGATGTCGTCACCAGCGCTTCGGGACAAACCATTGAAGTTCTTAACACAGACGCAGAAGGTCGCCTCGTTCTCGCGGATATTCTCTGGTATGTTCGGGAACGTTTTGCACCGACGGCGATTGTCGATCTGGCAACCCTGACAGGTGCGATTGTTGTTGCGCTGGGTCATGAACGCGCTGGGCTTTTTGCGAGTGATGACAAGCTGGCGCAGAATCTGTCTGCAGCTGGTGAAGATAGCGGCGAACAGCTGTGGCGGATGCCCATGGGCGATGCATATGATGCGCTGCTGCGTTCAGATATTGCCGACATGAAGAATATCGGTGGCCGTCCAGCTGGTTCCGTTTCGGCAGCGCAGTTCCTGAAGCGTTTTGTTGGCAAGACGCCATGGGCGCATCTCGACATTGCCGGCACCGCCTCTTTGGCAAAGCCACGCAAAGGTTCGCAGAAGGGTGCAACCGGATTTGGTGTCCGACTGCTGGATCGTTTTGTTCGTGATCATTACGAGGCCTGACGGGTTCTGACACGACATGGCTGCTTATGCGTTCTATCACCTTATGCGTGGCACGGCCGAGAATGCTCTTGCCGCGCTTCTTGGGCGGACATTGGAGGCAGGGCAGCGTGCCGTCATCATGGTTGGGGATTCCGCTCGGATGAACCATCTTGATGACGCTTTATGGAAGATTAGTGATCCTCTCTGGTTGCCCCATGGGGCAAGCGGATGTGCATATCCGGAACGTCAGCCGATCTGGCTGACAGATGGCTGTGACGTTCCAAATGGGGCTAGATATCTTTTCCTGATGAATGGCCGCTCACTGCCCGATAATCCGGATTTCGAACGTATTTTCGACGTTTTCGATGGGCAGGACGAAGCAGAAGTCTCTGCCGCGCGCGAACGGTGGCGACAGGCTCAGGCGGGTGGGCATGATCTGGCTTACTGGAAACAGGAAAATCGTGGCTGGAAGCGTGCCCGTTAGTTGAATTTTTTTTGTGCGGGCTGCGATATATTTAAGAATAACAGTCCTGGTTCTGTTTGCAGGCCGAGTGTTATTTAATTCTCTGAAATAGAATATTTTTCTTGCAAATATTGAGAAAAATTTATCTATGATAACATGTTTGTGCAGAACGAGGTGTTTTTTAATGTCATCTTCTATTGATAAAATTCACGTACCCGGCTGGGTGGCTGATTTCCGGGCATTCATCATGCGTGGAAACGTTATTGATCTGGCCGTCGGTGTGATTATCGGTGCGGCTTTCACTGAAATCGTGAGCAGCCTTGTCAAGAATATCTTTAATCCTCTGATCGGTATTGCCATTGGCGGGATCGACTTCAGCAATATGTATGTGACCCTGAAAGGTCCGGCGACCCAGACGCTTGCTGAAGCCCAGAAAGTTGGTGCCGTTACAATCAATTACGGTCTGTTTCTCAATGCAGTCATCCAGTTCCTGATCGCTGCTTTTGTCGTGTTCTGGATTGTTCGCCTGATCTCTCGTCTGGCGATGAAGAAGCCGGTTGAAGCGGCTCCTGCTGCTCCGCCGCGTGAGCAGGTTCTTCTTGAGGAAATTCGTGACATTCTGGCAAAGAAGTCCTGAATTTCATAAACTATTGTTCGGGCAGCGCATGTCCTTTTGCTGCCTGAACTGGTCTTTCAGAAAAGGGCATATTAAACCTGCCGGATAGCAATTTGTGCACGGAGGTTGGAAGTGAATTTGCCCGCATCTGCCCGCTGGCTGAAGTCCTGCCTGCGGTCCATTTCTCTCGTTCCTGTAACCGGTCTGTTTTTATTGACCGCCTGTCAGTCTCAGCAAGGAAGCGTGTCCCAGCTATCTGACAGACACAACACCCTAATCTATAATTATCTGATTGTGCATGGAATGTCTCAGGGGAGCGTCATGGCGGGCAATACCCCCCGTGAGCAGATCCCTCTTCTGATACAGCTCGATAAGACAGCTCTTCTGAGTGTCATTCTGGCCACATCACAACCGACGCATGCTCATCGTGATCTGGCGGTGCGTTCCATGCAGGACCTGATCGCTTTTCTCACTCCAGCAGATTTGACCGCTGGAGTGAAGTCATCGACCGAACTGCGCTGAACGATTTTTGCGACGGAGATCAGGAAGCCGTCGAAGGGGCTGGTTTTCTGGCATCCCGGCGGAGACGCTTCTCGCCCATCAGAAGAAGGAGGGGTGCAGCGATGAAGATTGAAGAAGACGTGCCAACCACAATGCCAAAGAGCATCACCCAGGCAAATCCGGACAGCGACTGACCACCGAAAAGAGCCAGAGGCAGAGCCGCAAGAAACACTGTCGTCGATGTGCCGAGTGTGCGGTTGAGTGTTTCATTGATTGAAAGATTGATCAGGTCTTTCAAAGACATTGTGCGATATTTACGCAGGTTTTCTCTGACCCGATCATAGACCACCACCTTGTCGTTGGTGGAATATCCCAGAATGGTCAGGATGGCCGCGACCATCACCAGATCGAATTCGAAATGGGTCAGGACCAGAAAACCGACTGTTTTTGTTAGGTCGAGAACCAGTGTGATGACGGCGCTGACGGCGAATTCCCATTCGAACCGGAACCATATCCATCCCAGAATCATCAGAAGGCTGAGGACCAGAGCCAGAATGCCATTCCGGAACAGTTCGGCCGACACAGATGCCCCGACGGCATCGGCCCGCAGAACTGTTGCTCCGGGTTGAGCTTCAGCAATGGCGTGGCGGACCTTGTCGATGACCGCGTTGGTATTGGTGTCTTTATCCGCTTCAAGGCGGATCAGTATGTCATTCGGACTTCCGAAGCTTTGAACGCCCGCGGCGCTGACATTTTCGGAAGCGAGTGCTGCACGGATTTTTCCAAAGTCAGCCACGGTCGGGGTGTGAGCCTCGACCACAATGCCACCCTTGAAATCCAGTCCCAGAGTGAGGCCCGGATGGAAAAAGAGGATCAGTGAAGCAACTGACAGAACGGCAGACGTCACAAGACCGATAAAGCGGCCGCGCATGAAGTCGATTTTTGTGTCCTTGCGGACGAAACGCAAAAGGGGGCGTCCGAACATGATTGCGCGTCCTCAGACCGGAAGTGTTGCAGGGCGGGTACGGGCGTACCAGCGAACCATCAGCAGACGAGAAAGCATCAGGGTGGTGAAAAGGGTTGTGACGATGCCAATCGTGATTGTCAGTGCGAAACCGCGAACCGGTCCTGTTCCAAAAACAAACAGCATGACGTGGGCAAGAAGGGCCGTCGCATTACTGTCGATGATGGTTGATGTTGCCCGTTCGAAGCCGGCCTGCAGAGACGCCAGCGCCGTGCGGCCGCGCGCAACTTCTTCGCGGATACGCTCAATAATGAGGATATTGGCATCAACTGCCATGCCGAGTGTCAGCAGCATGCCGGCCATGCCCGGCAGTGTCAGCGTTGCTTCAAACAGTGACAGGATGGCGGTCATCAGGATCAGGTTGGCCAGCAGCGCAATATTGGCGTACCAGCCAAAGCGACCATAAAACAGCGCCATGAAGATAATGACGAAGATGAGTCCGACGGCAAGGCTGATTGCACCTGCCCGGATCGAATCAGCGCCGAGTGATGGACCGATGCTGCGTTCCTCAATCACCGACAGGGGTGCGGGAAGAGCACCCGCTCTCAAAAGCAGAGCAAGATCGGTCGCTTTCGCGGCATCGAAATTGCCGGTGATCTGACCATTTCCACCTGTGATAGGTGATCTGATGACAGGGGCTTCAATCACCTTATTGTCGAGGACAATGGCAAACCGCCGACCGACATTGTCACGCGTCACATTGGCAAAGGCGCGTGTTCCTGCGGAATCAAGGGAGAAGGAAACGGCCCAGCCACCGGTCTGCTGATCTGTGACCGCGCCTGCGTTCGTCAGATCGGTGCCGTCCACATCAACATGGTCACTTACGGCGATTTTCTGCCCCGGAAAGTCGGTTTGCTCCAGCATCGTGCTGCCTGGTGGAGCAACGTCTCCGGACGCACTCTCATCCACCAGACGGAACGTCATTTTTGCGGTGGTGCCGAGAAGCGCCTTGATACGTTCCGGATCGCTGATCCCGGGAAGTTCGACCACAATACGGTCATCGCCCTGACGCGTGATTTCCGGGTCGATGGCTCCGGTGGCGTCAATACGGCGACGAACGATTTCGATAGACTGCGTTACAGCTTCACGGGCGCGGTTTTTAATGGCTGGCTCTGACAGCGTGATGGCAATACGACCGTTATGCTGGGCCACCGAATATTCATTCGGCGTTGCACGCGGCATGCGATCTAGAATGCCGATATCCCTGTCCATCTCGGATGGGTCACGCGGAAGGAAGGTCAGCGTTTTCGCAGCATCGTCGATATGAATATCGCGATAGCCCAACCCAGCGTTCAGCAGGGTTTGACGGGTGGTGTCACTCAGCGACTGAAGTCTGTCATGCACCAGAGCGCCG
>JAAYUA010000212.1 GCA_012517935.1 Acetobacter sp.
AATACAAGTTCTGAATCACTTTTCCCGTTTGTTTCCTGAATAGTATTTCGACCAGTCTCGGTCGTTCTGTTTGTCGATGCGTTCCCACCGGCCGCGAGCCAGCTTGCAACCCTTGCGCACCCATTCACGGACTGTCACGTCCATGTTCAGCGGTTCGAGTAGCCAGTTACTCTCGGGCGAGAGCAACCATTCCCGCGCCTCCTTGCAGTTTGGCGTAGTAGCCTGACGGCAAGCCTGCTCGACCACGGCGAACGCGAGCTGGTCGGCGTTGTAGAGGACGCGGGTCATTCGTCCCCCGATGCGATGGCGGCGGTGATGGTGATAGCGGCAAGGAGTTCACGGCACACTTTCTGAACATTGCCGCCTATTTTGTTTCCCAAATAACCAACCCCTTCATCACTCAGCTTTTCCATCGCCTGTCCCTTTCTCGTACTCACGGCGGAGTTGGTCTATTACCTCTTTCGTCATGGTCTCAATGCAACTCGGGATGTTCTCCATCACGTCCTCCAGCGCCTTAAGGTAACCGGCACGGTAGGCTTCTTCCCGTGCCTCATCAAGTGCTATTTCCCGTGGGTTCTTAAAACAGCCACGAATAATGTCGTCTGATAACCCGTTCATCACTCACCGTCCTGTCCGGGCGCGGCAGGCGCAGGCTCGCCCTCGATGTAGGGCATCCAAAGGTCGCCAATATCCAAAAATTCATGTTGGGTCAAATCAACAACCCATTTCCCATTTACTGCTTTGCAAGCCCTCCAGACAAGATGAGGTACCTCAACCCACTTCTTCACAGGGGCAGGCTGGGCAGGCTGCGGATTGCTCTGCTCCAGCGCGGACAGGCGATGATCAATGGTGTCCACCAGTTTGTTAAACGCCATCTCGCGCGAATAATTAGCAATGTCGCTCAAATAATCTGCATACAAATCGTCGCTCATTCTTTCCTCCTCACTCAATCTCCGGATCCGGCTCGTTATCCAGGTCTTCACGTGTTATCCCGAACTCGTCCATGATCTGTTCGTGTGTATAGGTCTGCCCCGGCTTCTCCTCGCGCTCTACGGCGACTTCGGACAGGTCGTGGTCTTCGATCCACTCTTCCAGTTTGTTAATCCGATCCCGCAGCGTGTACACCAGTTGCACCAGCGTCGGGTAGTCCAATGTCTCGCAGTACGACCCGTCCGGCATCTGGATAATGGGCGGGTAGGGGTAGGTGATGATTTGGTGTAGTTTCGTGCCCTGGACGGGGACTAGGTATTCGGGCTTAGTCTCGGTCATTTGATCTCCATGTCATTTTTAATCTCTTTGAAGTTGGCAACGTCATATACGAGCAAAACAAGCTTGACGCTCGGTTTATGCATCAGTCTTATGATTGTGTCGTTGTTGACTGCCATCTTCACAAATCCCCACCCGTCCTTGCCTGTTTTCGCTTCGAGAAAATTGTCAGGCGACATAAAACTTACGATGTGTTCGCCTTTAGGATCACGAGTACACATCTCATCCAACACAGAAAATGCACTCACTTTGCTCACAATCGTTTTCCTTCTGCCAGCGACTTCACGCCAGCGGTCAAATCTTTGCGCAATTCCTGAAACCTGGAAAGCCAGGCAATTTAGATAACTGGATACCAGCCGTCGGCATTTCACCCTCGCGAAACTTTGCCCATTTCAGGTGGATAACGTTCTCGTATTTCTCGTCGCGCATCATAAAAACAATCTGATCCGCGTCGTACAAAACCTGCACGCTTCCGGCTAAGTCAGCCTGGCTTCCAGAACGTTCCCGAACACCAGCTTTATTCATGCTGTGGATCACAAGCCCGGCTAAATTGAGATCCTTACAAATGTCATGGACTTCGGCTGATAACCATGCTGTGCGCTCCGTATCGTCTTTCCCGACCCTATCTTTCAAGAGTTTCAGGTAATCCAGTACAAACCACTTGATACCGTGATCTTCACGCAACCGCGCCAGATCCGCGCGTAAGGTTGCTGTGGTAAGACGGCTGTCATCGGAGATATAAATATCTTTGGTTGACATTGTTTCTACAGCCTTCACAAATGCCTGCCAGTCCTCAATATTTCCACGGTTCATATCGCGGGTGGTAATGCGTGAGATATTTGATGCTTCACGCTTCACGACTGAAAGGGCTGACATTTCCAGTTCATACACCGCGCCGGGGAATTTGCTGGACATATTGCACGCCATCTGGAAGGCAAGCAGGGACTTACCCAATCCTGGCTCGGCTGAAAGTATCGTCTCTTCGCCCTGATGGAAACCGTCTGTAATCGCGTCATAGTCCACAAAGCCGGATGGAATGCCCGACACTTCTCCGGTCTTTACAGGGTTTTTGTATCGTTCGTCAACCTGATCGTACAGACGGGATACAAACTCGCTGATATGTACCGCGCCGTTCTTGATGTTGGCCTTACTGGCTAACTGGCTGATGCTCTCGGATATAACCGCGTCAATGTTCTCCGCTTCCCGTGCTGCATTCGCCATGCCCTGCGCTATAACTATCATTGCCCGCCGGCGGGCTTTGTCTGATACGATGTTGGCATAAGTCTCTGCATACAGCGCAGTCGGGCAAGCATTG
>JAAYUA010000213.1 GCA_012517935.1 Acetobacter sp.
AGCCCCGCAGCAGCAGCGACAAACAATCTGGCACCGGAAACCCGCCCACCGGGTTCCGGACGTTCCTGCAATTGCGGTTCATGATCTGACGTCATGTCGTTATGTTGCTCCGCTCGCCTCAGGAACTGCAAGCCCTTACATATAAAATATAGTTACGTTTTCTCTCGCCTCATAACATCCCGATTTCTGGCACAGAATTTGCGCACACTCTTGCAAAAGGAGATGACGTGGCATAGATAAGCCCAACTCACTTCATCTTCCGCTTCTTTTCGGGGGGTGGCCTAACGGCCGCCTTTTTTGTTTTGGACGATATTGCTGCACTTCATAGTGGCCTTGATGCCCGCATCGTCGCGTTGATCGCGCCGGCTCTCGACGATTTGGGATTCGAAATCGTGCGCGTGTCCGTGCTCGGTCGCGAAACCCCTACGGTGCAGATAATGGCCGACCGAAAAGACGGGACACTCATCAACATCGAAGACTGTGAACAAATCAGTCACGCAGTTGGTGCCGTTCTGGACGTGGAAGACCCGATTCCCGGAAACTGGACCCTTGAGGTCTCTTCCGCCGGCATCGATCGTCCACTGACACGGATCAAAGACTGGATCAGATTTGCCGGGCATCTGGCGAAAGCTGAACTTCTTGTTCCCGTCGATGGTCGGAAGCGTTTTTCAGGCATCATCGTCGGGGCATCCGAAGAAGCTGGCCGTTTGCGGCTTGATGACGGTTCCGAGGTTGATCTTCCTTTCCGAGAGTTGAAAAAGGCCCGCCTTGTTCTGACTGATGCTCTTATTGAAGCTTCATCAGCCATGAACAAAGCGTCTGATGAAACTCAGGATGGTCCTTCTGTCGGCTCAGGCCGACTTCACTGATTTTTCGTTCGTCCGATCCTGATTGGTCGGGCATTTCCGTCTGGAGATCTTGAATATGGATACCTCCGTTGCCCGTCCTGAACTGCTCCTGGTCGCAGACGCTGTCGCGCGCGAGAAGCTGATCGACCGTGAGGAAGTTCTGGAAGCCATGGAACAGGCGATCCAGAAAGCCGGACGTGCCAAATACGGTCACGAAAAAGACATCCGGGCCACCATCGATCGCAAGACCGGAGAAGTTCGCCTGTCACGGTGGACCGAAGCCGTTGATGTTCTTGAAAACGAAGAAACCCAGATCCCGGTTCATATCGCCCGGAAATTCAAACCGGAAATCAATGCCGGCGAATATCTGATTGATCCCCTGCCCCCGATCGATTTTGGTCGTATCGCGGCACAAACCGCCAAGCAGGTGATTGTTCAGCGTGTGCGCGAGTATGAGCGCCGTCGTCAGTATGACGAATTCAAAGATCGCGTAGGTGAGATCGTCAACGGCACGGTCAAGCGCACAGAATATGGCAACCTCATGGTTGAAATCGGATCGGCCGAAGCTCTGCTCCGCCGCGATGAACTCATCCCCCGTGAGATGTTCCGCAATTCTGATCGCGTCCGTGCCTATATCTATGACGTTCGCGATGAGCCCCGCGGTCCGCAGATTTTCCTTTCCCGCACACATCCGGCTTTTCTTGCCAAGCTGTTCGCGCAGGAAGTCCCCGAGATTTACGATGGCATCATCGAAATCAAGGCCGTGGCACGCGACCCGGGTTCACGCGCAAAGATGGCCGTGATCTCACGCGACGCCTCGATTGATCCGGTCGGTGCCTGCGTTGGTATGCGTGGTTCCCGCGTTCAGGCTGTTGTTGCCGAATTGCAGGGCGAGAAAATCGATATCATCCCCTGGAGCCCTCAGGCTGCAACCTTCGTCGTAAATGCTCTTGCACCGGCTGAAGTGTCCAAGGTTGTGATGGATGAAGAGGCCGGACGCGTCGAAGTCGTTGTGCCTGATGAACAGCTCAGCCTCGCTATCGGTCGTCGTGGCCAGAATGTTCGACTCGCCAGCCAGTTGACCCGTTGGGATATTGATATCCTGACAGAGGCTGAAGAATCGGAACGCCGTCAGGAAGAATTCCGTCGTCGCTCGTCACTGTTCACAGAAGCTCTTGACGTTGATGACGTCATCGCGGGTCTTCTGGTGACAGAAGGTTTCAATACGGTCGAAGAGCTGGCCTATGCCGAGCCTGAAGAACTGATCGGCATTGAAGGCTTCGACGAATCCGTTGTCGAAGAACTTGTGAACCGCGCTGTCGGCTTCCTGGAGCGCCGTGAAGAGAAACTTGACGACACCCGTCGCGAACTCGGTGTGAGCGATGATGTCGTCAACCTTGGTGCTTTCACCAGCCAGATGCTTGTCACTCTTGGTGAAAAAGGCGTGAAATCGCTTGATGACCTTGGTGATCTTGCCGGCGATGAGCTGGTCGAAATCCTTGGATCCGATGCGATTGACGAAGCTGCCGCGAATGAAATCGTGATGGCAGCCCGTGCGCACTGGTTTGATGATGCATCTGATGGGGAGGCTTCTTCTGAGCACGCGCCCCAATGATCCGGAGAATCTAACCTCTCCCGTCTCTGCCGATGCCTTGTCAGATCATGAATCTGATAAGATGGACGTTGATGACGATGCTGATGACGAAAACAGCGGCCCTTTGCGCCGCTGCATAGTCACGCGGGAACGATTCCCGGTTGAACAGATGCTGCGGTTTGTGGTTTCCCCTGACCGAATTCTGTTGCCTGATCTTTCTGCACGTCTGCCGGGACGGGGTTTCTGGTTGAGTGCACGCAGGGATGTGCTAGAAACCGCGCGGACGCGGGGTGCTTTTTCCAGAGCCGCGCGCGGGCAGATTATCATTCCATCCGATCTATGTTGCGTCATAGAAGACGCCTTGCGGCGGCGAATGAAGGAAGCCCTTGGTCTTGCACGCAGGGCAGGTCAGACTGTGAGTGGTTTTGCCAAGGTCCGGGAACGGATTGTGGCAGGACAGGCAGCCCTTATTGTGCAGGCATCAGATGGCAGCGTGGAGGAACGCGCAAGGCTGCTGTCAGGTGCCCGGGATCTTCCCGTTGTATCCCCACTCGATGCGGATGCACTGGGACAGGTATTCGGGCGTGAGCGCGTAGTACATGTGGCGTTGCGGGCGGGGCCTCTGGCCGTCCGTCTGCAACAGGATAATGAACGTTTTGTGGGTGTTGCCGGATGGCAAGCATCCGGCTCACCGGACAGTTCCGGTGACAGGTTGAGACAGGCAGGTAAATGAGCGAAGGCAACGATCAGGATCAGGGTAAAGGACGTCTGTCACTACGACCGGCTGGCCGTCCGGACGTGGGACGGACAGTTGATGCCGGATCCGTACGCCAGAGTTTCAGCCACGGTCGCTCGAAAGTCGTGCAGGTCGAGGTCCGCAAGAAACGCGGCCCGGCCCCCGGCCAGCAGAAAGCTGGTTTTTCTGGCGGCGGTCGTGGCGGCAATGGCGGACGTCCGGGTGCCGGACGTGCACTCACAGCAGCGGAAATAGCAGTCCGTCAGCGCGTGCTGGAACAGCAGAAGCGCGAACAGGAAGAGGCTGTCCGTCTGGAAGCCGAACGTCTGGAGCAGGAAAAAATCCAGATTCTTTCCAACGCGGAAGAAGCTCGTCGTCGAGAAGAGGAAGAGGTGCGCGCAGCTGAGGAAGCTGAAGCCGCGCGTCTTCAGGCTGAAAAAGACAGTCGTGAGGCAGAGCGTGAAGCCAAGGCTGAAAAAGCCAAGGCCAACAACCTCCCCGAACCTCCGGGTCCGGTCGTATCTGCGACTCCGATCCCCGGTGCCATCACCCTGGCACCGCCGCCTGAGCGTCCTCGTCCTCTGGCCGAGCGTGCGATCATGCCGACTCGTCCAGTCACTCCATCACGCGCACCGGCAGCCCCGAAAAGCGCACCGGCCGAGACCCTGCGTCTCCGTCCCGGACGTGAAGGTGCCGATGAAGAAAGACGCCCATCCGGTCGGAAGGGCGGTGGAGCTCCTGCACAAAATCGCAAGGGCACAACGGCGACACGCAACAAGGACAACAGCAGCGGACGTCGCTCCGGTCGTATCGACGTTCAGGCGGCGATCGAGGGAGATGACGACAAGACCCGTTCACTGGCTTCAGTTCGTCGCCAGCGTGAGCGTGAGCGTCGTCAGGCCGAACTTGAGCGCCTTCGTGCGGATCAGGTCCGAGTCGTTCGTGACGTCATCCTGCCGGAAACCATCACGGTTCAGGAACTGGCCAACCGTATGGCTGCCCGTCAGGGAGAGGTCATCAAGGCCCTGATGCAGATGGGCGTCATGGCGACGGCAACCCAGAGCATCGACGCCGACACAGCCGAACTGGTTGTCGAGGAATTCGGACATCGCGTCCGCCGTGTTGCCGACAGTGATGTCGAAATCGGCATCGAAGGTGCTGAAGACACGGATGCAGATCTGCTGTCTCGTCCGCCTGTCGTGACGGTGATGGGACATGTCGATCACGGCAAGACATCGCTACTCGACGCACTCCGCACGACTGACGTTGTTTCAGCTGAAGCCGGTGGCATTACGCAGCATATCGGCGCCTATCAGGTAACTCTGAAATCTGGCGCAAAGATCACCTTCATCGACACTCCGGGTCATGAGGCATTCACTGCCATGCGTGCCCGCGGTGCATCGGTGACGGATATTGTTGTGCTTGTTGTCGCAGCAGATGACGGCGTCATGCCGCAAACCGCCGAAGCCATTAAACATGCCAAGGCGGCCAATGCACCGATCATCATTGCCATCAACAAGATCGACAAACCAGGCGCCAACCCTGATCGGGTCCGTCAGGATCTGCTCAGCCACGAAATCGTGGTCGAATCGATGGGCGGTGATGTTCAGGACATCGAAGTCTCGGCTCTGAAAAGAACCGGTCTCGACAAGCTGGAAGAAGCCATTCTGCTTCAGGCCGAAATTCTTGATCTGAAGGCCAATCCGAACCGCGCCGCAGAAGGCACGGTGATCGAAGGCCGTCTGGATCGTGGTCGCGGTCCAGTCGCGACGGTTCTGGTTCAGAAAGGCACATTCCACAAAGGTGACATCGTTGTTGCTGGCGCTGAATGGGGACGTGTCCGCGCCATGCTGGACGATCGTGGTCGGAATGTGAATGAAAGCCTGCCCTCAACCCCGGTCGAGGTTCTTGGCATCACAGGCGTGCCGGAAGCAGGTTCACCTTTCGTCGTGGTCGAAAATGAAAACCGAGCACGTGAGATTTCTGAATTCCGTCAGCGGAAGATCAAAGACCATCATGCAGCAGGTCAGACTGCAGCACGTGGCACCCTTGATCAGATGCTTGCCCGCATTCAGGCCGGTGTGCAGAAAGAAGTTGCTGTTCTCATCAAGGCCGACGTGCAGGGATCTGCCGAAGCTCTCAGCACAACCGTTCAGAAACTTGCTCATGAAGAAGTTGCTGTCCGCGTGCTGAACAGCTCTGTTGGACAGATCACTGAAAGCGATGTGCAGCTTGCACGCGCATCTAATGGCGTGATCATCGCCTTCAACGTTCGCCCCACGGCTCAGGCTCGTGAAATGGCGCAGCGTGACGGAGTTGATATTCGTTACTATTCCATCATCTATCAGGTTGCTGATGATGTGGAACAGCTGGTCAAAGGCAAGATCGCGCCGAAGCATCGCGAGAAATTCCTTGGCTATGCCGAGATCCGCCAGGTCTTCAACATCACGAAGGTTGGCAAGGTCGCAGGCTGCTATGTCACGGAAGGCGTGGTCAAACGCGGCTGTGGCGTGCGTCTTCTGCGGGAAGGCGTCGTTATTCATGAGGGTGACCTCAGCCAGCTCAAGCGCTTCAAAGACGACGTCAAGGAAGTTGCACGCGGTTACGAGTGCGGACTTTCCTTCGCTGGCTATAATGATCTCCGTGAAGGCGATCAGGTCGAGTGTTTTGAAATGGAACTCATTCCAGCATGAGCGGCAAATCTTCAGACAGAAGGTCCATCGTGAAGGGGCCGGCGGGGAAACTCGCCGGCCTTGCCGCATCAGGTCCATCCCAGCGCCAGCTTCGGGTTGCGGAAGAAGTCCGACGCGCCCTTTCCGAAGTTTTCACGCGCAACAGCATTCGTGATCCTGAACTGGCGGCGGAAAGCATTACCGTGACAGAAGTCCGGATTTCTCCGGATCTTCGCCATGCCACCGCATTTGTCGCGCGTCTTGGGCGCAAGGATATTGAACCACTTCTTCCTGCCCTGAAACGCGTATCACCATGGCTCCGCACCCAGCTGGCGCATATGCTCCGTCTGCGTTCTGCCCCTGACCTGCATTTTCTGGCTGATACAGCTCTCGATTACGCCATGGAAGTCGATCAACTGCTCCGTCGTCCTGATGTTCAGCGTGATCTGGACTGATCACGTCCAGCAGTTTCCCCGGCATATCAGAGCAAACTGCAGAATTTTGTTATCTGCCCTACTCCCAG
>JAAYUA010000214.1 GCA_012517935.1 Acetobacter sp.
ATTTTCTATCGAAAATTGGAGCGGGCGATGGGATTCGAACCCACGACCCCAACCTTGGCAAGGTTGTGCTCTACCCCTGAGCTACGCCCGCATCCGTCGGCGTTGGCGGGTGTATATAATCGGTCTGCGAACTCTGCAAGAGGAAAAATACGGTTGCGATGTTTTTTTGAGTTTTTTTCCTTCGAGAGGGTTTTCCGGGATTGGAAAAGGTAGGGTATTCCGGGCTTTGAAGGGTGATAGCATCCAGATCAGGCTTGTGTGCCAGGGAGCGGAGTCATGGAGAGAACGCAAACACTTCCGAACCGGGAGGCGACGGAGGACTTGGCGCGGAGACTGGCCAGACTGGCGAAGGCTGGAGATGCCGTGATGCTGAAAGGCCCGCTCGGGGCAGGAAAAAGCACATTCGCCCGCGCTTTTCTGCGCGAGTTGTCTGGAAAGCCGGACCTTGATGTGCCCAGCCCGACATTCACACTCATTCAAAGCTATGACACGCCTTATGGTCCGGTGTCGCATTTTGATCTCTGGCGTCTTGATGGGGAGAGTGCTCTGGAGGAGATGGGGTGGGATGAAGCCCGGGAGGGCATTGTGCTGGTTGAGTGGCCTGACCGCCTTGGTTCCCTGACGCCGGAAGAAGCGCTCGTTGTGACACTTTTCCCTCAGCCTTCCGTAGCCTTGTCAAATATGGACGAGGGGGACGAACCACGTGAAGTCCACCTTGAAGGATGGAAAGGACGTTTCTGAGTTGATGCGCCCCGGTTCTCTCGTTTCCATCGATCCACATTTTTCTTTCCTCGATACGGTTGCGCGCATCTGGTGTGAAAGGGCGGGCGATTCCCCTGAGGCGCTTGGCAGAGGAACAATTCTTCTTCCCGGGCGTCGTGCTGCACGTGCGTTGAGCGAGGCGTTTCTCAGGCAACGGAATGGGCAGCCGATGCTGCTGCCAGATATCCGTGCGATTGGTGCGCCTGATGAGGCGGAACTTGCGCTCCGAGGAGCGGAGACATTGCTGTTGCCTCCATCAGTGCCGCCCCTTCGGCGTCTGGCGGTGCTGACTTGTCTGGTTCTGAGGGCAGAAAAGGCTTTCGGGACGCGCCCGACACTGGATCAGGCATGGCCTCTGGCCGCGGCATTGGCTGATCTGA
The DNA here is from genome assembly GCA_012517935.1 of Acetobacter sp. Classification (GTDB taxonomy): domain Bacteria; phylum Pseudomonadota; class Alphaproteobacteria; order Acetobacterales; family Acetobacteraceae; genus Acetobacter. The sequence goes on from JAAYUA010000214.1 coordinate 1,143, forward strand.
TGGATGAGGCTGAAAGATCGGGTATTGATCTTGCCGGAGTGCTGCCCAAAGTTGTTGATCGGCAGTTTGCCGAACACTGGCATATTACACTCGATTTTCTGAAAATAGTGACACAGGTCTGGCCCGAATGGCTCGCGGAACAGGGTGTCATGAATCCGGCGGCACGTCAGTCGGCGTTGCTTCGCGCTCAGGGAGAGCATCTTGCCGGCGTGGATGCGGGCGCTCCGTTATGGGCTGTCGGTTTCACAGACGCTCTGCCAGCAACCGTCAGTGTTCTTTGTGGTGTGATGGCGCATCCACAGGGAGCGATCATTCTGCCGGGTCTTGATTTTTCCGTTGAGAAGGAAAGTTTCATGAATCTGCCTGAAGGGCATCCTCAGGCGGGTTTGGCGCGTCTCCTCAAGGATCTGGGGGCGACGCGTGATGATGTCGAACGATGGGATATCGGGGTTCAGGTCGGTGTGCCGGACACTCGCGCGGCGTTTCTCGGACGTGTTTTGTGCCCGGCGGGCGATCTGGGGTCCTGGGTAGAAAATCGCGACCATGTTGTGACTGATGGCGTGTTTCGGATGACGGTTTCGGACCAGCAGGAAGAAGCGGCAGCGATCGCATTGATCCTGCGGGACGCGATTGAGGTTCCTGAGCGTCGGGCGGCTCTGGTAACGCCGGATCGGGCGTTGGCCGCACGTGTCGCGGTGGAATTGGCGCGTTGGGGGATTACGGCGGATGACAGCGCCGGCTTGCCGTTGCTGATTGCACCAGCTGCCATTCTGCTACGTCTTCTTGCGCAAGCGGTGGATGGTGGTCTGGATCCAGTTACTCTTCTGTCCCTTCTGAAACATCCTCTTGTTTCTTGTGGTTTTCCTCCAGGCGTCTGTCGTGCGACGGCACGTTTGCTGGAACGTAAATTTCTGCGTGGTCCGGCGCCGGAGGCTGGCATCATCGCTTTGCGCCGTCATGTTCTGGAGCAGATACAGGACCAGACGGAGGGTCTGGATGCAGTTTCAGATCCTGCGCGACAGGCGGATCTTCCGGATCAGCCGTGTCAGATCATGGATTTTCTCGATCGTC
>JAAYUA010000031.1 GCA_012517935.1 Acetobacter sp.
AAGCTGTTTGTCAGCCCGATACGTTCAGCATGACGGCGCAGCATTCTGGCGCAGAGGGCATGGAAAGTGCCCAGCCAAAGACCCTCCGCGGGAGAGCCGAGAATGGCGGAGACACGCTCCCGCATTTCTTTCGCGGCCTTATTGGTGAAGGTGACAGCCAGAATTTCCCAAGGACGCGCCCGATCTGTCAGCAGAATATGTGCGAAACGAGTGGTGAGAACGCGTGTCTTCCCTGTCCCGGCTCCTGCCAGAACGAGCAAGGGACCTTCGGTGGTCTCAATGGCAGCGCGCTGCTCCGGGTTGAGGCGGGTCAGATAGCCATCGGCGTCAGGAAGGGGAGAGGGAGGTATTGTCACAATGGCTTTATAGAGTGAAAAAGGCTGGGAGTGAAAGTCCTCCGGCTTCGAATGGGAGCAACGAAAAGGTCTGTCTGAAGTGGTGCGTGGGATCAGAAGGTGTTCTTTTCTGGTCGTATGATCTCTGTCATGGTGATGCCCAGATGGTCATCGTCGACGACAACGATCTCTCCGCGGGCAATCATCCTGTTGTTGGCATAGATATCAACAGGCTCCCCGACCTTTCTGTTGAGTTCAACGACAGCTCCTCTTCCCAGTTTAAGAAGCTGGCTCACCTGCATGGTGGCCTTGCCCAGGACTGCGCTGATTGTAACGGGAATATCGAATATGACGTTGGAAGCACTGCTGTCGGTATTGCTCTCTTCTTGAGGCGTGTCAAAATTCATGAGTTCATCTGATTTTGAATCTTTTGTATCCAGCATGTCAGCGTTCCTGGGATGAAATTAATTGAGAGATTTTTTCGTGAAATTCATTGAGAGATGACTGTATCTCCCCATTTTCCCATGAAATTTTTAAATCTCCCTTGTTTTTCGTTTTCGTTTCAATGATTTGCACATTATATTCTGAAAGAAGATTGTTAATTTCTGGTGTATTTTTTATGAGATCCATATAGTTGCTATCTATGTAAATTTTGAATAATGACTCGTCATATATTTTTGAAAATAAATTGTGTATGATATCTACAATCTGGTTCTTGAATTTGATGTCAATTGATTCGGATGCGACGTCAATTATGATCTCACCAAATGATTTTATAATTTCCAATTCAGCATTTTTTTTACTTTCAATCATTGTTTTTGAAATATAATCAAGTTTTGATTGTGCAAATTTCAAAAAAGACGATTGATTGTGATTTTTTTTTGCTTCGTCTGATTTTGAATAATCAATTCTCCCTTTCTGATAAGATTCTATTTTTATATTCTCAATTTCTTCTTCAAATCTCAAATTATTTTCATTTATAATTTGCTTAAGATTTTCAATTTCATCAATGTATTTTTTCTCGTCTATTTCGTTTGAAATTGATTCATCAGGCTTTGAAAAATCAATTTCATATGAAAATTTTGAAATTCTGGATTTCATTTAAAATTTCTTCTTTCAGAAGACGAATTCGCTATCTTCGGATGCGGATGGGTTTTCTATCTCTCCGGATTCCATCAGATTTTTAATTGTCTTTATGATTTCAGCCTGTGCAGTATCGACGTCCTTCACCCGAACAGGGCCGATGGCGGAAATTTCGGCTTCAAGCATTCTGGCCGCACGGGAGGTCATGGATGAAAAGAAAATCTTCCTGATTTCATCAGAACTGCCCTTCAAGGCAGTGGGTAATTTTTCTCTATCGGCTTCTCTGAGAAGTCGCACAATGGATGCTTTTGGAAGACGTCTGATGTCTTCGAAAGTAAACATCATTGATTTTATTCGTTCAGCATCTTCCTGGCTTTTATCTTCCAGAGCCGACATGAAATATACTTCCTTTCTCCTTTCAAAGTTATTGAAAATATCAGCAAGAACTTCGTAACTGTCTCTTTTTGGAGACTGGGAGAGATTGGAGATGAATTCGTGGCGCAATGTTCCTTCGATACGATCAAGAATATCTTTCTGCACAGTATCCATGTGGATCATGCGTGTTATGATATCGATAGAAAAATCTTCTGGAAGAGAGGAAAGAATCTGGGCCGCTCTGAATGGCTTAAGTTTGGTCAGGATAACAGCAACAGTCTGTGGATATTCATTTTTTAAATAATTGACCAGAACGGACTCAGAGACATTATCAAGCTTGTCCCACATCGTGAGGCCCGCAGGTCCACGAATTTCCTCCATAATGCGATTGACTTGATCCGGAGGAAGGAGCCGATGCAAAAGACGCTCAGTCGTGTCATATCCACCCGTGATAGTGCCTGATATCTCAGTCGATTTCAGGAATTCACGACAGACATTTTCAGCGATATCTCCAGGAATGGATTTCAGCTTCGATATTTCGGAAGAAAGTTCAATAATTTCCAACTGATCAAGATGGGAGAGAACTTTCTGTGAAATATCTTCACCAAGCGCAAGAAGGAATACAGCGGCTTTCGTCTTTCCGCTCATGTTTTCGGAAGTAATCATTTTTTTCCTTCATTCATCCATTCACGGATGACAGATACTGCGAGAGAAGGAGTATCAGACACGATATCCTGACTTCTTTTCATGAACGAATTGCGTGTGTGAAGCTCGGATTCATCAGTGTATTTTATTACATCACCAGCACCATTTCCGCTGATTATATGATTCTCAGATTGAATGACTCTTCTGCCATCAAGCTGCAGGTTATTATTTTTATTTGAATATGATGGTTCATCCAGATCGTCGTTATTCACAGATAGAGCATTCGTATCTGCGGAATTTTTCCTTACAATAGGGCGAACAAAGGCAAACAATATAACAATTATAAAAACAGATGGGATCACGAATTTCATGATTCTTTTATAATCTACGTAACTCATGATGCTGCTTTTTGGAGCAACGTAGGAAAAATCGTCTTCATTGGAAAATTTCATGGAAACGACACTGATCTCATCTCCGCGTTTTGAATTGTAACCGGATGTAGATTTTGCAAGATCAGAAATATGAGCAATCTCGGCCTCAGACAGAGGTTCTGAGTGGGATTTTCCGTCTTTATCCGTGCTTGTTTTCCAGTCGACAAGAACCGCGAGGCTGACACGTCCGATCTTTGGGTGCTTTTTTTGAATTGTTTTAACCGTTTTGCCAGTTTCATAGTTGTTGGTTTCTTCCCGGCGCTCCGATTGACTGACATTTTTGTCGCTATCGTTAGTAGCGTTGGGCAGGTTGTTATTCACGCTGGTATTGTCGCGTGGTTCTGAATTCATATCTTTGGACGAGACAACCTGCTGCGAGCGTAAAACCTGCTGATCGGGATCATAGAGTTCCTGTGTTTCGGTCGTTTCATCCATATCCATTGTTACGGAAGCGCGCGCCTTGACATGTTCTGTGCCGAGAGCCGGAATGAGTATTTCTTCGACATCCCGTGAAATTTTTTCTTCTGTCTGATGACGCTGCGCTTCGATAAAATCAGGATTATCTTCATTCTGTTCTTTCCTCATATGCGAAAGAACAGTTCCATGATTATCGATGACAGAAATATTCTCTGGTTTAAGATCCGGGATCGCGGCGGAGACCAGATTTACGATAGCATCAACATTATCGCGTTCAGGTGACCTATGTCCGGTGGTCAGGAGCACACTTGCCCGTGCATCCTGCTCAGTCGAGGAAAACAGTTCACGATGGGGAAGAACAATATGCACTCGTGCATTCTTGATGCCGTCGATAAGTCGGATGGAACGCTCAAGCTCTCCTTCCAATGCCCTGGTTTCATTGATCTTCTGCTCGAACTGACCTGTGGTAAGGCTGTTCGTGTGATCAAAAAGTTCATAACCAATGGAACCGTGATCCGGGAGACCTGACTTCGCGAGAAGCAGACGAGCCTGAGCCACCTGGCTGGCTGGGACAAGTACGCTGTCACCAGCATTGCTTTCAGTATGGCGGATATTGGCCTTATCCAGCGCTTCTCCAATATCGGAAAGCTCTTTCGGGTCGAGATCCTTGTAAAGCAAAGCCATTGAAGGCGTTCGATTATAGGAAGCAAAAACTGTCATACCGCCCAATATGGCGGCCGCAGTGACGGCCAGAGCGACAAGCTTTGCTGGCCCCAGAAGTTTCAGGCTATTGAGCAGTGTATTCATCTGCGATGCCAAGATCCCTTGAGTTTTGGTGGGAGGCTGAAACAGGAGAATTCCCAACATCGCCGTTCAGGATATTCTTCCGGGATTATGGTCTGAGGTTAGTTGATTTTAAGTTAACTCTTAAATATGGAACAAAAAAATATATATTTCATTTTTTATTAATATAAATATTATCTGTTCTTGTTAATTTTTTATCAATTAGGTTGTGAATTTTTTCGCGTATAAGATTTACGGGCGCTTCTTTGTAAGAAAAAATCTCATTTTCGTCTCTGTTATGGACGATCATCCCTGTTTCAATTTCAAAGATTATAAGGCGGCCATCATTATGCACGCCAAAATCTATTCCGAAGTAATCCAGAGGAATGCTTTCTGAAATACATTCGAGGGCATTCATAGCTCGCTTTCCGACAATATTTTTCATGTCGGCAAGATATGTTTTTTCTTCATCTCGCCTGCTCTGGAAATTTTCCATATTTGCATTGTAATACCATATATTCCATTGGTCATGTATCGCTTCATGAACCGGAAATATTTCATTACCAACAAAAACAGCGCGGAATTTTCGCCACAAATTATCATTTTTATTTTGGAAATTGATAAATTCTGTTGCATAGAATTCTTTTATGCTTTGATTGTCGATGGAAAATTTTGCAAAATCGGCGTCATTCTGAAGGAGGGAAAGATTCCATCCTGCATGGGAAGAAACCGGCCTTAACAAAAACGGATAGGGCATATCTGGTTTTGCCAGAGAGGACATCCGGGTGCATTTCGGCAAGATTATATCGGGATGAGCGGGTATCAGATCATGGACGCCAGTGCGTGACAATCGTTTGATGATCGAGCCATCATTTATGACTGGAATTCTACTGTCTCTGGCCAATCTGTCCGCTGTGTCGATGGTGCTGACCAGCCGTTCATCTTCCGCGATGCATTGGAAAATACAGTCTGTTTCCCCAAGGATTTCATGCATTTTCTGCAGAACGAGTGGAGGAAGGCTGGCATCGGCGGGAAGCCATAACGTATGGAGACACGTGGTCTGGTCGAGGAGTAACCACAAAGGGAGATTGGTTTGGAAAGTGCCCTCGGCATTAAGGGCCAGAACCGTTCTTTGAGTCTGCTCGGATTTCATTCCGCGTTGAAGGGGATCTTGCAGCATGGCCTGTCGCAGATGGTGGAGGGCCGCTTCCGGTTCCCCGCTGATCTGAAGGTTTTTCCAGTGTTCATAGTGCAGATCTGCGGATGAGAGGGTGTGTCTGGTGCTTTTTCGCATGATGCAGCAAGTATGCTCTCGCACCACCTAACACGTGGTAAAGACAGGGCGCATTCTTGCTGTTGCGTGCGGAGCGGGAATGTTCGATGGATAGCCGCAAGATCCGCCGGGATCTAAAGTATGTGATGACAGGAGAATATTGATGAGTGATACGCCACCTGACCGCCTTTCGGTGAATCCCTCGAGCCCATTCTTTAATGAGGATCTTCTGGCACGAGGTGTCGGCATTCGCTTCAAGGGCGTGGAAAAGACCAATGTTGAAGAATATTGCATCAGTGAAAGCTGGGTCCGCGTTTCTGTTGGTAAAACAGTGGACCGACGCGGCAATCCGATGAGCGTCAAATTGCAGGGACCTGTTGAGGCCTGGTTCAAGGATGCCGAAGAAAAGGCAGAGGGCTGAGCCTGATGAAAACGGCTATGATCATGGAGCGGTGAGAGGCACATAACATGGCTTTACCGATATCTTGCCTCCAGAACGCATCAGGATATCGGTTCCTCGGGATGCCACGTGCTCCATTTTCTGAAGGTGTAGTGGCACTGCCCGGCTATAGATTGATCAGGGCGACGCTGCGGCAGCCCTGTTCTCTGGCAGAGGCTTTGCCTCGTATCGCCAGCTATCTTGGGAGCCAAGGGCATCCCCTTGCTTCACTTGCCGGACTTGAATTGCGGGCTCCCCGCGTCATGACGCGGCAGGAGTTCAGAGCCTGCAACCGGGATTATCTTTCCGCACTCCGACAATATGGTTTTCTTGCCACCGACAATGTGTCGATTGCGCGCAGTAATGTTGTACCTTTGAGCAATCCACCTGAAACACATCATCTGCTTGCATTCACGTGGGCCGCAAAATCAGATGAACAGACGGATTTCCCTGATTTTCTGCTTTCAGGATGTCCGGAATATGCTTCAGGGCCAGATCGCGTCATTGCCGCCGGAGACAATTCGGAAACAGGGATGGCTCAGAAGGCTCTGTTTGTGTTCCGTAGGTTGGAAGAACATGTGGAACGCCTCGGGAGTGCATGGAGCAGGGCGAGCTGTGTGCAGATCTACACGAGAGATAAAGCCTCTATCGCAGAGAAATATATTCCGGGTTGCCTGAAAGATATCCAGCCGAATATCAGCTTTCTGAGATGTCTGGTTCCGGTTGAAGGCTTTAGTGGCGCGTCTTTCGAATTTGAAGCGGATATGCGGGCAGTGCGTGAGGAACGCATCATATAATGGCCAGCAGGATTCCTGCTCCGGATCTATATGCTATTTTCCCCAGGAGCCATAAATCCATCTTGCCCCCGCAATAACGAAGGCAAGATGGCTGATTCAGACCTTATCGACTGATCGTTTTGGCAGAAGAGCGGGTATGAACAGCAGAGTTGCGATCAATGTGCATGAAAGTGACAGCAGCAACAATCTGCCCATACTGGCTGTGCCGGGATGATGTGACAGGGCCAGCGAACCGAAAGCCGTGCCCGTCGTCAAGGCCGAGAACAGCACCGCGCGGGCAGTGGGCGATGTCAGCGGATTCACGACCCCTGCGCGCCAGTTCATCACGAAGTAAATATTGAATGACACACCAACGCCCAGCAGCAATGGCAGTGCAATGATGTTGGCGAAATTCAGCGTCTCCGGAACCAAGACAATCAGAATAACGGTCATGAGCGCGGAAAGCAGAAGGGGCGCCATAACCAGCAACATATCGAGAAGGCGTCGCAGGGCAAACAGCAGGATGATGGCAATCATGATGATTGCGGAAATGGCGGCCACGATAAAAGCGTGAACAATAGTATGAGCACTGTCCACGATATCGACGGCCGTCCCGGCGACATCCGGGGAAAGAGCCTCCATTGTTTTCACGAACTTCCCGAGCCCATCGCCAGAAGCGATGCCCGGCTTGGGATGCACTTCAACCAGAGCTCTCCCATCAGGCGTCAGATAATCTCGTGAAATTTCCGCGGGGATATCACTGATTTTAACCGGACCGGCGCGGAGCATAGTGCGCAGGTTATCAAGCTGCATGGGAAGAAAGCGGACAAGATCCTTGTTTGTTTGCAGGAGAATATCATCCGGAGCTTTTGCAAGTCGGGCCAGAGCACTCTGAATGCGACGGAAGGGGCTGTCGGCGGGAAGATCGTTCAGCACGCCTTCCAGCTTGCTTGCTGCATCGGCCGCAGCGGCACGCAATTCGGATGCATTCGGTGCAGCCTGAGGATGGTCAATGGTGATTGATGGTAAAATGAGCGAAGCCGCGTCCTGGATCAGGGCCAGTTTCATATCCTGATGTTGGGGCACAAAAGAGCCCAGCCACATGGCGTCATGGACTTCAGGTAAAGACGATGCCTTTTCTGCCAGTGCGCCAGCAGCCGCGAGATCAGCTTCCAGAAATTCGGCATTGTAGGGGGAGGACAGGGGATTATCCATCAGGAGGTGGAGTGTCTTCATGCCCTCCGAGTTTGGATTTTTCGTGTGAAGCGGGTCGCCATCGAAATGGATTGATGGGGAAAGAATGCATCCTGCCACTGCGATCACGCCAAAGACCGCAAGAACCAGATAGCGGTAACGACGGAGCAGATGGTCCACAGGCTCCAGTCCCTTGAAGCCCACTGTTCCAATGCCGACTTTGGGGCGGAACAGACGGAGCAGGGCAGGAAGGAGAATGACCGTGCACAGGAATGCTACGATCATGCCAACGCCTGCGATCAGCCCAAGCTGTGCAACGCCGATAAAATCAGTTGGAACAAAAGCCAGGAAGCCGGCAGCCGTCGCCATGGCGGCAACGAGAATCTGGTGTCCGGTCTCTTCGCCCGTGTGTCGCAAAGCATCGTCGATGTCGGCGATTGGAGATGTGCCCCGGTGTGGTTGCGCTCGGAAGCGGACAGAAAACTGGATCGCAAAATCAACTGCGATACCTACGAACAGGATCGCGAAAGCGACGGAGATCAGGTTCAGCGTGCCGACAGCGATCGCGGCGAAACCGGTGGTCAGCAGCAGGCCGGTGATGAGCGTGATGATGATGGGAACAATGAGCCGCCACGAATGAACGGCCAGAAAGAGCCACAATGTGACGAGAAGCAGGGAGCCGATCAATCCGCTGACCATGCCTTCCGCGACCGTGGCGAATTCTTCATCGTTCAGTTTGACTTCACCCGTGATCGAGACATGGACCTGCCCTGATCGGACAAATTCCAGATCCTTGATTGCGGCCTGAAGCGCTGCGGTAGCTGCGCCTCCGGGCTGGAAGGAGCCGTAATCAAGTTTGGGCTGCATGATGACGAATTTATAATCGCCAGCCAGATCGGACAGTCCTCCGCCCAGCAGTTTCTGCCAGGACAGAAATTCCGGTTTGCCATCTGCTGCCTGTGTAAGTGTGTCAGCAAAGCCGTTCAGGGCACTATTGAAACCTGAGGTATTCGCCTGTCCCTGCTTCACACCTTCTGCGATCAGTCCCAGGGAGCTGAATAACCCGCGTGCGGAAGGATCGGCCGCCAGAGCGCCAAGAAATGGTTCGGCGGTTATGGTGTCGGAAAGCAGTTTTTCGAGAGGCTTCTGATCGAGAAACAACAGGCCGTTCTGAGTCAGCCAGGGGTTGTCATCCGGAAGGCGCACATAGTTGAAATGTTCATGATCTTTTGAGAGCCGTTCGGCCAGTGCACGCGCGGTAGCTTGCCCCTCTTCCGGCATTTTGGCATCGATCACCGCGACGAGCAGATCATCTTTCTGAGGAAAGAGACGTGCCATTTCATTGGAACGTTGTTTCCAGGCCAGTTTGTCGGACAGCATCTTGCCTGTATCGGTGGTGACGTCGAGATGCGTCAGGGCAGCCCAGACTGAGCCGGCAGAAAGCAATACCGAAAGCAGCAGGACGATCCGGGCGTGGCGCACGGACAGCGCGATAAGGCGACCGAGAGACTGGACAAACATGTGAGTGGGGAAACTCCGTATCGGATGACTCTTGGTAACAGCTTTTTATCGGGAAGTGTCAGCCCGATGCGTTGTCGGCTGTATTGGCCCGTTCGCCTTCGTGGCGCAAGGTTCGCAGGCGAGATCGTTACATGGGGCGGGAAGGACTGCTCTGAGCCTGAAAAACGCTGCGTTCTGTTCCTGTATGAAGCAACCCGGCGATTCGTCCCAGAACGATTTTCTGATCGAAAAGGCTGATGGCACGCCGCCGCCCGGCAAGACCCATCTTCCGACAAAGGTCGGGCGATGTTGCAAGGCGCCGGAGCGCTGCGGCCAATGGAGCCACTTTTGCCGGAGGCACAAGCAAACCTGTTTCCCCATTCAGCACTTGCTCACGTGGGCCTCGGATCAGGGTTGAGACAACAGGCAAGCCGCACATCATGGCTTCAATGATAGACATTGGAAGCCCTTCGAAGTGGCTTGGCAAAACGAAGATGTCCGAAGCAGCGAGCAGTCTGGCGATATCCTTGCGATAGCCCAGTCGCTTCAGACGGGAACCCAGTGTGGTTTCAGCCTTGATGAAGGCTTCATCAAGGGATTCACCATGATCGGAAGGCAGGCGTTCTCCGACGATCCAGAGTTCTGCATCGGGAACCTGTTCCATGGCGGCCAGAAGTTCAGGATAGCCTTTGTGGCGGACCAGTCGAGAGACGGCGATAATAACGGGTCTGTCGTCCGGTGTTCCCAGTTCGGTTCTGATGGTCAGACGCGCTTCGGAATCTGGACGAAAGATTTTCGGATCGCGTCCATTTCCGACGGCAACAGGATTGGAGTGGATACGCAGGCGTTTCGCATCAGTGGCTTCTTCTTCTGAAACCGTCAGATAGATGTCCGTGATCCGCCCTGCGAGATATTCCAGGACAAGAGCGCTTCCTCTTCGCAGCCATGAACCTGGCTGATTGAAGAGATAGCCATGGCAGGTATAGGCAATGATCGGAACATTGCAGAGTTTCGCTGCCAGTCGCGCGAGGAGTCCGCTGATGGGCATGTGTGCATGAACAACATCGGGCCGTTCGCGGCGGATGGTGCGGATCAGGGCGATGATGGCGCGGATTTGAGCAAAAGGTGAAAGGGAGCGTGCCATGGGGATGGTCACGATCCGGAAGCCTTTTTCCCGCGCTTCCTGAACGAGAGGTCCGGGGGCGCATACGCCCACTACCTCATCTCCGCGTTCACGGAGTGTTTCCATCAGGGGAAGAAGGAAGTGATGCAGCGAAAAATCCACATTCGTAATTTCAAGGATTTTCATTGATGCGGCATCCTGATCCTGAATGTCATTTCAGTCTTCCATGCGGGTAAAGGCCCAGCGGATGTGAGTGGCCGGGGGTTGCGGCGCAGGAGCTTCCGGGAGAGCATCCATGACGGAAAGTTCGGATATCTCAGTGATATCGGTGTCAGGGATATTTTCTGCAGGCTCATCCAGACTCTCTGCGGGCGAATTTTCCTCTGCATGAATAATGTCTTCGACCTGTTCCATTTCCGGTTCCTGATCCGGCAGAACATTCATCTGGAAGGCATTATGCACGACGATCTGCCAGGTTTTGCGGGGTTCCGCGCCGCCGAACCAGATGCTTTCCTCGATGGTGGTCAGGCCATCTGAGCGGAAACGCCATGTTTCTTCCGGAAGATGAAGAAGGATATCGTTTTCTTCAGCCTCGATCCTGACATTGGGATGAAGATGAAAGCGCAGGACAAAAAGCTGAGCTTTACTGCCTTCAAGACGATCCTCCCCCCGAAAATCCCGTCCATTTTGTCCCAGATATAGCCGTCTGTTCCAGATGCCGGTTGATACGGGATGGAAACCGGAGAGCGAGAGATTCACCACATGCGCGTTAAGATCGGATTCATGTGTGGCGGAGACCTCTGGCTTATGATGGATAGTTCCGTCCGCGTGCCAGAGGAGTGTATCCGCGTCGTTCGGTATCAATGTTGAATGGGCGGGGGCATCTCGCAGTGCTTCGTGCCACTGGGGCGTGAGGCTGTCTCCGCAATTTACGATCAGTTGATGCCGGCCTGATGAAAACTCGAAAGAGAGTGCACCAGCGTGAGTCAGTGAATCAAAGCCCTGAGGGGGAGGGTTGCCTGCATCGACAAGCAGCAGGCTTGTGTCGATCCCAAGACGGAGAAAACGCCCATTGGGCATGGAACGGGCCATGACCTGCGCGCGTGGAGAAGCGCGAAGAAGGGTTTGTTCTATGGTTCCGGGGGGGTGGAAGAGAGCGCCATTGAAAAGGGCGAGCGTACCATCGCCATGGCGCAAGGACCGGAGGACGGCAGCCATGCGATCGGCTGCTGCGGTCATAACCCCGGGGAGGGATTTCTGCGCGTTCTGGAGCATGTGCCGTATTTCGGCCAGTTCCCGCAGAACGCGGAACTGTATTTCCGGACTGCGCGATGCATGCATTCCATCAGGAAGAATGCTTCCTGTCAGTTCGGCCTCAAGATTGTTAAGGCTGCATACGAACAGATTATTATGTGCAGGTATAGCCAGGGCCGTCGCCAGAAGCCCTTTTATGGCCTGAAAAGGTCTCCAGTCTCCGGTTTTTATGGGCAGAAGGACGGCGATTGTTCGCGCTTCTGCCAGCACTCTCTGCATGAAGCGTTGTTTCAGATCTTCGTCAGCGGAAGAGATGAAAAAATCATAATGCGTAAACCAGGCACCCAGGCGGGCGCCGGTGATATCGGCATCTCGGAGAGGCGCGTTTTCAAGCGGCATGCCGATCCATGATGCAATCAGGATACGGCCTGAGCGACGGGCGCTATCAGTGCCAAGTTCCCGCAGATCACGCAGCCAGGAGAAACCCTGAAACCATTCCGTGAAAGGAGCAGACCATTCGGGGGATGACCATTTGTTATGACCCAGAGTATGGGTGATCCCATTCCACGGGACGCGCCCCCGGATTATCTGCTCGCCCGTAATGGCTGATCCAGTCCAGAGATCGCGCTGTGGGTGGGCCGGAGCAGATGGAATTTTTCCCTTCCGGACCGGGCCGAGAAGAGCCAGGGAAAAGCGTGCATCCTGTAGCCAGCTGGCAAAACTCATACGAACCGGATCCTGTGGCCGAAGAGTGGAAACAATGATGAATGGTCAGGGACACTCTTGCCGCGACCGGCGGGACTGATCGATGTTATTGCGAGGATTTCAGCGATTGAATGGCAGCCGCATAATCGGGCTTGCTATAGATCGCGTTACCGGCGACCAGCATTCCGGCACCAGCGGCTGTTGCGAGTGGAGCCGTTTCCGGATCGATACCTCCATCCACGCCGATGATAATATCGCGCCCGCTGCGTTTGATCATGTCATGCAGGGTTTGGATTTTAGCGATCTGGCTATGGATGAATTTCTGGCCACCGAACCCGGGATTCACACTCATGACCAGAATGATGTCGAGCATGTCCATAAGTTCGCCGACCATTTCGGCGGGCGTTGCTGGGCAGAGAGAAATGCCAGCTTTCAGTCCGAGAGCACGGATTTTCTGCAGGGTTCGATGGGCATGTGCGCCCGCTTCGATATGAAAAGTGATGTGGTCCGCACCGGCATTGGCGAAATCTTCCAGCCAGCAGTCCACGGGCTCGACCATCAAATGCACATCGAATGGCAGTTTCGAATGTTTCCTGATCGCTTTGACGATGGAAGCCCCGAAAGAGATGTTCGGCACAAAATGGCCATCCATCACATCAAGATGGAGCCAGTCTGCACCAGCTTTTTCGACGGCGGCAACTTCTTCACCCAGCTTTGCGAAATCCGCAGAGAGGATACTGGGCGCGATGAGAGGTAAAGTCTGATGAGTCATGAGCTGTTCTATATCGTGTTTCCCGCTAAGCTGCGCAACAACGAATCATGAATCTGGCATGTATAAGGGCATGGTCCTGTGTCATAGCGGTTCACGAATAACGGAGGGGCTGTTATTCCTTCCCGGATTAACTGCCGCTCATAACGGCAGAGACCCGTGTCATGAGTGAATGCCGCTGATGCTTCCTGTTCTGATGTTTCCCCAATTCGACCCAGTGTTCGTGCATCTGGGGCCGCTTGCCATCCGCTGGTATGCGCTTGCCTATATTGCGGGCATTGTCATCGGCCTTCAGTTTCTTCGTCGTCTTGTGGTGTTGCCGCCCAAAGCTTCCACCGTGGCGCAGGCTGAAGATTTCCTGACATGGGTGACCCTGGGTGTCGTGCTGGGCGGGCGTCTGGGATATGTCTTGTTCTATCAGCCCTCCTTTTATCTGACGCATCCGCTCGCCATTATTCAGGTCTGGCATGGGGGTATGTCTTTCCATGGGGGCTGTCTGGGTGTCATTCTGGCGCTGGCCCTTTTCACCTGGCACAATCGACTGAACTTTCTGGCTTTTTCAGATCGCGCCGTCGTCTGTGTGCCTATTGGTCTGGGATTCGGACGTCTGGCGAATTTCATCAATGGAGAATTATGGGGACGGGTCGCAGATGCGGATCTGCCCTGGGCCATGATTTTCCCCGGTGCAGGACCACTGCCGCGTCATCCTTCCGAAATTTATGAAGCGCTGACTGAAGGATTGCTGCTGTTCACGATCATGTTTCTTGCATCGCGAAAGCAATCATTGCGTCAGCGGGCGGGCTTTCTGTCCGGCCTGTTTCTTGCGGGATATGCCTGTGCCCGCATTTTCTGTGAGTGTTTTCGTGAACCGGACGCGTTTTTGGGATATCTCATGTCAGGGATCACCATGGGGCAGGTTCTGAGCGTCCCGATGCTGCTGGCAGGAATTGCCCTGATGGTCTTCGCATGGAAAAAACCGCCTTATGCGGGAATTCCGGACGTTGAGCCTTCGGAAAAAGTATAAGCGTTCAGTCATGACAATCGGGGAAAAGACTGAAATGTCGGATGAGCGTCTTGATGATTTCATGGGACGCGCCAATGCGACATATTACGGTAACTGCAACCCGTTTTCCGACTTCATAACATCACCTGAAATTTCGCAGATATTTGGAGAAATTCTGGGCGGATGGGTGGCTGTTGTGAAACAGCATTTGCCACGAGGGCCTTTCATGCTGGCTGAGGCCGGGCCCGGACGTGGAACATTGATGAGTGACGCCTTGCGCCTTCTGCAACGTGTGCCGGATATTATGGCCGCCATCGAAGTGCATCTGGTCGAGACCTCTCCACGCTTGCGTCAGATACAGAAAGAAGCGCTGGCCGCGTTTGATATCAAGCCTGTGTGGCATGATCGGATTGAGAGTTTGCCAGCGATGCCTTTCGTGTTTCTGGGCAATGAATTTCTTGATGCCTTGCCGGTCAGGCAGTTTGTCCGTTGCTCCGAGGTCGCTTGTGGCTGGAAAGAGCGATGGGTCCGCGGTGAGAATTTTGTCCTGCATGAAGCTTCTGATCTGCCCGCAGAGCTTTTGCTGCGCGAGGCGGAAGAGGGAGA
The DNA here is from genome assembly GCA_012517935.1 of Acetobacter sp. Lineage (GTDB taxonomy): Bacteria > Pseudomonadota > Alphaproteobacteria > Acetobacterales > Acetobacteraceae > Acetobacter. Next base: position 14,712 of record JAAYUA010000031.1, read on the forward strand.
AATTGTCGAAATTTCTCCTGCAATGTTGCATGTGGCGGAATGGCTGGGAAACAGGTTGAAGAACGGCATGGGAGCGGCGCTGCTGATCGATTATGGTCCATCACGCTCTGCCCCTGGTGATTCATTGCAGGCATTGCACAATGGGCGTCCAGCAGATCCTTTGATGAAACCGGGTGAAGCGGACCTTACGGTTCATGTAGATTTTGAAGCGATTGGCAGGAAGGCCTCTTCAGCTGGGGCCAGATGCTTTGGCCCCGTGACGCAAGGCAATTTCCTTTCCGAGCTGGGAGCTTCGGCACGTCTGGAGCAACTGTGTCGGGCGGCTCCGGATCAGGCGGCTACGCTGAGGACAGGATTGGATCGGTTGATGGCGCCAGACAGGATGGGACATCTTTTCAAGGTTCTTGCCCTGACATCGCCCAATATGATGAAGCCGCCCGGATTTTGAATCCCTGCGTTGATGATGGATTATGACCGACTGGTCGAGGGGAAGCATGATGACATCAGAACCGAATACCGTTCGCATATCTGCACATGATGTATTGAGAAACGACGCATTTCTTCCCGTTCGACATGGTTTTTTCACACGCGCCGGAGGCGTTTCTTCCGGTCCTTATGCCAGTCTGAATTGCTCAATGCGGTCAGGTGATAAGCCTGCTCATCTTGTGGAGAACCGGCGGCGTGTTGCTGATTTTCTGGCTGTTGCTCCTGACAGGTTGATGGGGGCGACGCAGGTGCATGGCGCTGGTGTTGCAGTTGTCGATCAGCCCTGGACAACGGGGCAGGGACCGGAGGCCGATGCACTGGTTACGATGCGGGAGGATGTTGCAGTCGGGGTGATCACGGCTGACTGCGGGCCTGTTCTGCTGATTTCCGGTGATGGTCGGATTGCGGGCGCGGCTCATGCCGGATGGCGGGGGGCTGCATGTGGTGTTCTGGAAGCTGTTGTGCAGGCAATGGTGGATCTGGGAGCCGATCGAGGCGGGGTGCGCGCCGTTGTTGGTCCCTGCATCGGCCCTCAAGGTTATGAAGTCGGGGAAGACATGCGCTCCAGCCTTTTCCAGCAGGACGCGAAAAGTGAAGAGTTTTTTTCCTCAGCGCCCCGGGACGGCCATTTTTTCTTCAATCTTCCAGGATACTGCATTGCCCGTCTGCAACGTGCGGGTGTGTCGCAGGTGACGGCTTTAGGGCTTGATACCTTGTCGGATGAGGCGCGTTTTTTCAGCCACCGACGCCGGACATTGGCGGGTGGTGGACCCATAGGGCACCAGATTTCCGCGATCTCGCCCGGGCTGATGCAAAACTGACAACGGAGATAGATATCTGTGAAGATTTCCCGAGCCGGATTGATTCTGTCCTTGCCTTTTCCAGCAAGACATATGCGCTCCTGTGCAGTCCTGACCGGGTGTCTGCTGCTGACGGCCTGCTTCGATATGCCGCATCCGTTCAGTGATCCGGGAGAAAATGCAAAACGTCTTGCTGGTTCACCTCCGCCCTCCCGTCTTGATATTCCTTTGCCGAAAGAAAGCGGTCTCAGCCCTGAAGGGGCGGAGCAATGGTCGCACTATCTGGCGACGATGTTGTTGCAGAAATCGGTCCCCGCGATTGCTCAGGATACGAGAAAAGGGGATTGGTGGCTTCGACTGCGTGTGGATCACAGGGGAGATCAGGTGATTCCCGTGTATGAAATCATGACACCGACCGGGCAGGTAAGGGCAACAGAGGAAGGCAGCCCGCTTTCTTCTTCCGTGTGGACTAGCAGCCAACCCGCCATATTACAGGCGGCTGCTGTTGAAGGTTCGGGCCAGATTGTGCAGGCATTGACGGGGATACAGGCTGCAGGGATGGAGGCAGATCCCCACAGCCTGAAGCATCGTCCGGCGAAAATCTGGTTCAGCGGTGTTACTGGAGCCCCCGGAGATGGAAATATCTCATTAGCGCAGGCCTTTATCGGGGCCATGAGAGGGACCGGGGACACAGTCCGCACTGCGGACGGCAAAGATACGGATTTCAAGCTTCACGTGACTGTCAAACTGACGGATCAGGCTTCGGGAACGGGCAAGAACCCTCAGCAGTTGATAGAGATTTCCTGGCGCGTCACAGATAGTTCGGGAAATGAAGTGGGGATTGCAACACAGTTGCATGAAATTGAAGCCCATTCCCTGGATGGCTATTGGGGCGACGTCGCTGTTGCGGCAGCGCAGGAAGCGGCGTCTGCGGTGGAAGAAATGATCTCCCGTTATTCCGGGCGTAAAAATCAGCCTCTGCCCGATCCCAATGGGAAAACGCATACACCTTGAAATAATGCTGATTAAATATCGATAATTCGTAAAAACAGGAATATTTTCCGGAGCGCTCTGTTGCATGATTGACTGGAAAGCCAATGTGCATCGT
>JAAYUA010000032.1 GCA_012517935.1 Acetobacter sp.
AATCAGAAAGGCCAGAGAAAAGGCTGTTGGACCACCTTGAAGAGGATAAGCCAGCCCGGCCTTGATCGCTGCAATGGCGCTGTTGCCATGGAGAAGACCGGTGGGTTCGATAAGGCGTTCATAAAACATGTATGGGTCCAATAAAAAACCCGGTTCGAAGAACGAACCGGGTTTGTGTTTTTAGCCGGGTTGAGGGGCAGCGCCAACATCTCCGGGCAGGGACCCGGGAGGCTGTGTATCTGCCGGTTTTTCAACCGCAGGAACTGAAGCACGACGATTTTCCGGCATGCTGTCATCGACGACCACGCGTTCAATCGTCTCTCCGCGGAGAACCTGTCGGATTTCCTCACCGCTGAGGGTTTCATATTCAAGTAGTGCTTTTGCCAGATTATGGAGCTCGTCAATATGCTCCAGAAGCAGTTTATGAGCCCGGGTATAGGCCGCATCGATCATGTCGCGTACTTCCGCGTCGATCTGGCGGGCCGTTTCTTCGGAAACATTCTTGTTCTGGGTGACGGAGTGACCGAGGAAAACTTCCTGACCGTTATCACCGTAGGAAACCATTCCCAGCTTGCTGCTCATTCCCCATTCAGTCACCATGCGCCGTGCCTGATCGGTTGCCATCTTGATGTCACCCGAAGCGCCACTGCACACATTGTCTGGGCCAAAGATGATTTCTTCCGCAGCGCGGCCACCCATGGCGAGGTCAAGTTCGGCCAGACATTTCGCCTTGCTTTTGGAATAGCGATCACCTTCCGGCAGGCTCATGACCATGCCCAGAGCGCGTCCACGCGGGATAATGGTTGCCTTGTGGACAGGGTCCGTGCCGGGGGTCAGGATAGAAACAAGAGCATGGCCGCCTTCATGATAGGCGGTCATTTTCTTTTCATCTTCGCTCATGACCAGAGAGCGACGTTCGGTTCCCATGAGAACCTTGTCTTTCGCTTCTTCGAACTCACGCATCGCAACGGTGCGTTTTCCCTGACGGGCAGCCAGAAGAGCGGCTTCGTTCACAAGATTGGACAGATCAGCGCCGGAAAATCCGGGTGTGCCACGGGCAATGGTCTTCGGATCGACGTCGGATGCCAGAGGAACTTTCCGCATGTGAACACGCAGAATTTTCTCACGCCCGGAGACGTCGGGATTTGGCACAACCACCTGACGGTCGAAACGACCCGGACGCAGCAGAGCCGGATCGAGAACATCTGGTCTGTTGGTCGCGGCGATCAGAATGACGCCTTCGTTGCTTTCGAAACCATCCATCTCGACCAGCATCTGGTTGAGTGTCTGTTCACGTTCGTCATTGCCGCCACCAAGACCTGCACCACGGTGACGTCCAACAGCATCGATTTCGTCGATGAAGATGATGCAGGGCGCTGATTTCTTGCCCTGTTCGAACATGTCGCGCACGCGCGATGCGCCAACACCGACGAACATTTCAACAAAGTCAGAACCGGAAATGGTGAAGAAAGGTACGTTTGCTTCACCAGCAATGGCGCGGGCGAGAAGCGTCTTTCCTGTGCCGGGAGGCCCGACCAGAAGAACGCCTTTGGGGATTTTTCCGCCCAGACGTGTAAATTTCTGGGGATCTTTCAGAAATTCGACGATTTCTTCAAGCTCACCTTTGGCTTCATCGATGCCTGCGACATCAGCGAAGGTCACGCGTCCCTGCTTTTCCGTCAGCATCCTTGCACGGGATTTGCCAAAGCCCATGGCCCGGCCACCGCCGGACTGCATCTGGCGCATCATGAAAATCCAAGCACCGATGATCAGCAGGACCGGAGCCCAGTTGAGCAGATAGCGCAGGATTGGATTTCCGCCGCTGTCGACAGGGCGGGCAACAACTTCCACGCCCTTTTTAGTCAGGCGACCGACCAGATCCGGATCAGACGGGGCGTAGGTGTCGAAGGCTGTGCCGTCTGTCAGTGTGCCGGAAATATCATGTTCCTGGATCACAACAGAACGCACACGTCCCTGATCAACGTCATTGACGAAGTCCGAATAGGCAAGCTGTTGTGCCTGATGCTGATTGCCGCTTGGCTGGAAGATGTTGAACAGCAGCAACACCATGACAATGATCCCGACCCACAGAGCCAGGTTGCGTCCAAAATTATTCATCACAACCGCTGTTCCATACTGTTTACTGTCGAAAGTCCGCTCGCGTCAGAGTTCTTCATCAGACCAGTATAACATGACGTGCGCAACTGTTCCCGCAGAGATGGTGTGTAATTTCTGCATTCATAAGGGGATGGAGGCGATTTAATCCGGGCAGTCGTGAGTATCTGTCAGCATTCAGAAGCTGGTTGTCGCGGATCAAGGACGAATTTTGCCGTGAAAGGCCGATCATCTTTCCACAGATTGAGATGCGGGATGGCAAGCCGTTCTTCACGTAGCCACAGCGCGGGAAGGGTGGCGATCAGGGCCGCGGGCCAGCCTTTCCGGTTCTTCCGGGCAATCCCATATCCTGCGGCGGCAATGGCCGTGCCGTCGGGAAGAGCTTCCGGGCAATCCAGAACGAAGCGCTGGTCCCATGATGCACCATGACTGGCTGGCACGGCGGGGGAGAGGTCGGCGTATTCACGTGCCAGAAAGCGGTGACTGCCTGCGCGAAGGAGGCGACATCCGGCCAAAGTGCCGCCCTGATCTTCCTGAGCACGCGTACGAAACAGAAGAACCGCCTCACGGGACGGGGGATAGGGCAGGCCGCCGAGCGTGCGGATCAGTGCAGACAGGTTTTCTGCTTCTGGCAGTTCCGTTCCTGTGAACATGATCCATCCTTCAGGAAGGAAGGCAGCTTCAGAAGCCAGTTCACCGGCACGATTCGCAGCGTTATGTGTGCGCAAGGCGCGTGCCTTTGAGGCGATTGCAAGAAATTCGCCCTGAGATCCTTCTTCTCGAATTTTTTCTCTGAAACGAACGCGCTCAGATCGGAGATCGGTGTTCGATGGGTCGTCAACCCAAGGAACATTGGCCCGCACCAGAAGATCCCGCAACGCGGCGCGGCTGATATCCAGCAATGGACGGATCACGCAGACATCGCGGAGCCATGTGATCGGTTTCATCGCAGCCAGACCATCCTGACCGCTTCCGGCGCGTTGTCGGATGGCGACCGTTTCCGCCTGATCGTCCGCCTGATGGGCAACCAGCAGGGAGACAGCTCCTTCTTCGCGACATGCAGCGAAGAGCGCTTCATAACGGGCGTTGCGTGCGCGTGCGGCCAGACCACTGCCTTTCTGCAGACCGGAGAGCGTGAGAATACGTGCACGAATGCCGAGATGTTCGAGCCACTCGGCGGTCAGTCTGGCCTCTTCCGTGGATTCAGGACGCAGTTTGTGATCGACGATGAGGGCAAGGAGATTGCGACGCCAGAAACGGCTCAGAAACGCCAGAGCCATGCTGTCGCCACCGCCGGAAATGGCCATCGCGACGGGGGGGAGTGCTGGATTGTCTTCAGGCCACGGACCGAAATCATTCATCCGGTCGCAGAAATGTTTCACCTGAGCAAAGCATGACTGCGGGATGGAGAGGGAAGTGTTTTCAGCAGCCGCCACGTTCACTGAAGATCTTTTCGGATTTCTCGATAGAAGGAGAGGGCGTCGGGAATTCGCTCTTCAGCTTGCCAAGAGCCTGACAGGCGGCCTTTTTATCCCCTAGAGCAAGGAGCGAGGCACTGACGCCCAGAAGCGCGTCGGGTGCACGGCCGCTTTTCGGAGACTGGCGGTAAGCATCATAATAAGCGACGGCTGATTCGCGATATTGCTTCTGCCCAGCCAGAGATTGGGCTTTCAGGAATTGCGCATCGATCTTGAAGCTGCCGGAAGCATGGGTAAGTGCGGCTTCGGCCTGTGATTGCGCTTCAGCATAGTCATGTGTCTTCAGGGCAGCCTGACCTGCTTTCAGGTGGCCGTCTGCTGTCAAAGGCTGGGAGGATGTTGCGTCGCTGGTTGCGGGCGAGGCGGCTGGAGCAGGCGATGTTGTGTCGCCGACAGGTGCTGCAGAACCGGATTTTGCACCATTCTGCATGGCGAAGGACATATCCTCGATCTGCTTGTTCAGCGCAGCATTCTGCTCGTTGACCTTGTTGGTCAATTCATCGACCTCTCCGCGCAGGGTGCGCACATCATCTTCCAGAGAACTGACCCGCTCCAGAAGTTGTGCCGTCAGATCGCTGTTGCCTGAAGAAGATGCATGGCCGGAGGAGACTGGCGCGGCGAGCGTGCCGGATTTGCCATGAGACGACTGCAGCTGTGCGATTTGCTGTTGCAGTTCGGCAATCTGGTTCTGGAGGGCGATTCCCTCACGGCTGCTGACCTGTGCATGCGCGTTTC
>JAAYUA010000215.1 GCA_012517935.1 Acetobacter sp.
CATGCCGTGTGTGACGGTGAAGGTCGTCCAGTCCGTCTTCATTTGACTGCTGGACAGGTCAGTGACTTCAAAGGGGCCGATGTTCTGCTGTCGGATCTTCCGGAAGAGACAGAAGAAGTTCTCGGGGACCGGGGATACGACAGTAATAAAATCAGGCAGTCTCTCGCAGAACGGAATATCACCGCCTGTATCCCGCCGAAGAAGAACCGGAAATCAAAGCCACATTACGACGACTGGCATCTGTATAAAAAGCGCCACCTCATCGAAAACATGTTCGCAAAACTCAAAGATTGGCGGCGGGTGGCAACACGATATGACAGGTGTGCCCATACGTTCATGTCCGCAATCCATATCGCAGCAAGCTTCATCTTCTATCTCAAAGAATGAGTCCTGAGCCTAATAGAGATTGTTTATGAAAGTTTTTCCTGACTGGGATAAAGTTTTGCAACAATACCCTCCATCGTCAGGCCTTGAACAAGAATAGTGAAGATCACTACGCCGTAACAGATCGGGGCAAGAATATTCCTGACTTCTCCCTCAGGAAGTCCAAGCGCGAGAGACACGGAAATGCCCCCACGAAGTCCGCCCCATGTCAGCACACTGATCATCCGCTTTTTATAATCGTCTCTGACTGGAAGTAGGATGGTGGAGCAGAAGACGCTCGCTCCACGGCTGATGAGCGAAAGAGGAATTGCAATCAGGATGGCGGGAATGATCCGTGCTCCTGGAACGAGAAGGAGAATCTCGGCTCCGATCATCAGAAACAGAAGAGCATTGAGAACCTCTTCAGACAGTCTCCAGAACATCTCCAGTTCATGTCGGCTTTCTTTGCTGATGAGACGATGGGCGCGAGCGCTTCCCAACCACAGACCCGCAACAACAACCGCAATCGGCCCCGACATGCCCAGGCTGTTGGCAAGGCTGAATGTGCCTGTTGCAAGGGTGAGGGAAATCAGAAGATCAAGATAGGGATCGGAAACAAAACCGATCAGGAATATGGCAAGTGCGCCGGTGATGAAGCCAAGGAGACTGCCCCCCACGGCTTCGGTTGCGAACATGTGGACTGCATCGGTTAATGTCACATGCTCGGCACTTCCGGTTGCAAGGGTCATGGCGACACCGAAGGCAACGACGCCAACCCCGTCGTTAAACAGGCTTTCTCCTGCAAAAATGGCTTGAATGGGGGCAGGAAGCCCAAGGCGGCGCAGCAGATCAACGACGGAAACAGGATCCGTCGGAGCAAGAATGGCACCACACACGACATACCAGATAAAGGGCAGGTGGATTCTCAGAAATGGGAAGGTGAAGAACATGGCTCCTGCGAGAATGAAGATCGCCAGCAGAGTACCTGGCAGGACAAGAGCGATGACTGGAATAAACCGGTTCAGAAGATGGCTGAGATTGACCTGCATGGCTCCGGCGAACAGCAGGACCGAAAGAGCGCCTTCAAGCAGGGCAGTGGGTAGATCCGCTTTGAGCAGGATTGAGCGGGGCACCGAAAGAACATGCCACGACGGGAATATCCAGTCTGCGAAAAGAAGAATCAGAGAAGAAATCAGGGAAACAAGCAAAATGCCGATTGTTGCCGGAAGACGAAATGTTTTCAGGTTTATAATCGCCGCTAATGTCGAGAGACATAGCATGGTCGCTATAAGTCCAAGAGATGACATAAATCAGACCTTGTTGAATGAGGGTTCCGGGAGAGATAATAATTTAGGTTAACATTTCTGCGTGGCTTTTCGGGAAAAATCGCTCAGGCATGATGACCATAATATGCCGAACTGGGTGGTATTCTGGCTCTGATGTTGAGGATGCGGCATCATCAATCAGCAGAAATGGCATAGTGAGATGGCCAGCTTCCACCATGCGAATAGGCAAAGTGAATAGTAGGAAATTGCGCAGAATATTAATTCATAGATCTGGATGAATGACTGTTTTTATATTTATCTTAAAAAATTGTTCGAATTCATCATGAGTTAATAACGTATATTTAACAGTGATTTATATCGTTGTAATATAAAATAAGTTCTTTTTTGATTTGATATAATAAATATATGTTAGCAATGAAAATGTTTTTCCTGAATTTAAAATCACAAAAATTTTTATAAAATCATATGATTTTATGAATCTGAGTTTCAGGATCCATTCTCTTAATTAACGCAGAGAGAATGGAAATGCAGGAACACACTCAACATCAGAGAGTTTTTTCAAACCCTCCAAATCGTGTTTCGAAGTGGGAGTGCGCTGCAAAGCATTGCACGTCACTTCGAAAGAAGAACTATTAGCGAGGGGAAAAAGGCGGTCAGAAGATCGCCTCAATCCATTCAGGCCGTAATCTTTTCCAGACCGTTCATGTAGCTGCGCAGAACCGAAGGAATTGTAATGCTGCCATCTTCTTCCTGCCAGTTTTCCATCACAGCAATCAATGTGCGCCCG
>JAAYUA010000033.1 GCA_012517935.1 Acetobacter sp.
TCAGGGGACTGAGGTCGCAGGCTATATCAGCGCTGAGCATCCCATCATGCGCCAAGCAACACGTGTTCTGGAAGAAATGACCGGCGTCGCACATGACGAGCGCAATCGTGGAATCGATGGATGTTCCATCCCGACCTACGCCATTCCACTCCACTCCACGGCAACAGCTTTCGCTCGCTTTGCCACAGGCAAAGGCCTCTCCCCCACACGTGCCCAGGCCGCGACACGTCTGCGTCAGGCCGTCGCAGCCAATCCTTTCATGATCGGGGGAACCGGAACATTCGACACCAAAATCATGACTGACCTTGGGACAGCAGCCTTCACCAAGATGGGAGCCGAAGGAATCATGATCGCCGCTCTCCCTGAAACCGGTCTTGGGATCGCCATAAAATCACGTGACGGAGGCCTTCGCGCGGCGGAAGCCGCCATGGCCGCATTGTTAAAGCGCTTTGGCGGCAACGTATGCGCAAACAGTCCTGTTGTACAAAACCATATCAGACAGGACATGAAGAACTGGAACGGACTCACGTTCGGTGAAATCCGCGCCGCAGCGATCTTTCAGGACTGAAAATTTTGCGGCCCGCTACTCAGGGCGGGCCTCAAAGAGAATTTGGCAACCCAGCACGGACCAACAAGGGAACCGGTCGCCGTCCACCCTCATGTCGGTCGACAGGAAACAGCGATACTCATCTCTCAGATGGGCAGTTCCCGATTATCAACGATGGCTTCCATGACAATATGCGATGTCACAGTATCGAATTCCATCTGCTCGATCAGCTGACGATAGACGCCATCAAATTCCTTCATGTCATGCGTTACCACTTTGAGCAGATAATCATATTCACCGGCAATCCGATGAAAATCCACAATATTGGGGATCGCAAGAACCAGCTGGCGAAAGCGATCCAGCCATAACCGATCATGACGGCGCGTGCGGACCATCACAAAGGCCGTAAAATTCAGTCCCCATCTGGCCGGATCGAGCCGCAAAGTCGATTGCCCCAACAATCCATCCTCCCGGAGGCGGGACAATCGTTTCCAACATGCATTTTGTGACAGGCCGACAATATCTGCGAGCGCTCGTTGCGACAGAGATGAATCCCGTTGCAGCGCTCTTATCAATGCAATGTCAATATGATCGAATTTTTCCATTACAAGCTTTCATATGACACAAAAAATCTTCCTATGTGAGTAAAATACATAAAGAATATAGAAAATGACTATGGAATATTTTGCGCCTTCTGACTGGAAGGACGCCCAGACATGCCTGATGATACCCACCCCTTTGAGTACTTCCGTGCATCACTTGGCAACGGCGCCACCTGCGTTGAAAAACTAGGGGAAAGTGTGATCGGCGATGGTGTAACCATTCCAGGTCCATTCGGCCCGAAACCGCTGATCTATGCCGATTATGTTGCCTCGGGACGCGCTCTCCGACAGGTCGAATCCTTCGTGATGGAGCATGTGCTGCCCTATTACGCAAACACCCACACGGAAGCATCATTCTGTGGTCGCTATACCGGACGACTGCGTGAAGCTGGCCGCCGTACAATCGCCGCGCTTTGCGGTGCTACTGATGAAGATGCGGTGATTTTCACGGGTTCAGGCGCAACAGCCGGGCTCAACCGGATTGTCACACTTTTCGGCCTGCCTGAAGCCGTGGAAGCAGCCAAAACAGGCCAGGGCGAACGACCGGTCGTTTTCATCGGCCCTTATGAACATCACTCCAACATTCTTCCCTGGCGTGAAAGCGGTGCAGAAATCATAGAAATTCCTGAGGCACACTCAGGAGGACCGGATCTCGCGATTCTCGAATCTGCTCTTGCCGCTGCCGGGAAGGAAAGTCTGAAAATTGGAGCCTTTTCCGCTGCTTCCAACGTCACAGGCATCATGACCGACACCGACAAAATCGGTGCACTTCTGCGCCGTTATGGAGCAAAGGTGATCTGGGATTATGCCGGGGCTGGTCCCTATGTCCCCATCAGCATGGGCAGCGGAACATCTGCCCGAAAAGATGCCATCGTCATTTCTCCGCATAAATTTATTGGCGGCCCGGGCGCATCAGGTGTGCTGATCGTTCGGCGCGCTGCCGTGCAGAGAGAACGTCCTGTGTGCCCAGGCGGTGGAACCGTAAAATTCGTATCCCCTTGGCATCATGATTTCAGTGACGACCTTGTTTCCCGAGAAGAAGCAGGCACACCAAACGTCGTCGGCGATATCCGATCTGCACTCGTTTTCATCGTCAAGGATGCAATCGGTCAGTCCTTCATCGATACTCGCAATGCCGAATTGCGGCAGATGGCTGAAACATGCTGGCGACACAATCCAAATATTATCATTCTGGGAAACTCCCACGCAGCCACTTCCCTTCCAATTTTCTCACTCCGCATACGTCATTCCGACAAGAACGGATGGCTTCATCAGCAACTTTTCACACGCATGCTATCAGATCTTTATGGCATTCAGGCCCGTGGTGGCTGCGCTTGTGCCGGCCCTTATGCACATAGACTTCTTGAAATCAGCAAGGATGCGTCTCAGACATTGAGAGAAGCGATCGTGATGGGGAACGAGATTCACAAACCCGGCTGGACCCGTCTCAATTTCAGCATTCTCCTTGATGATGAAAAAGCCATGACAATCATCAAGGCAGTCGATGAACTGGCGCACACGCACCACACACATACAGACCGCTATATCGTGGATACAGGAACTGCCCGATTTAACTTTGTCGATTCAGAGTTGTCATGAAACACTCCCGCTCGAAGAGAAAGGATCACAAATATTTTGGAATAGAAAGTAGTTGCAAACAACATTTTTGCCAGCAAATCAGACCGTTTTTCAGGCTATTCTATTTTGATTCATACATCATAAACTGATATTGATGCTTCTGAGTTCAACTGATTTTTAACGTGATGTCAGGAAGTTCTACGACGTTGCGAAATGTCGCAGAACTATCAACTCTTCTGCTGCAACACTGGAAGCAATAGATCGGGCGGTTCTGAGAGCCCTGAATAAAGACCGCACAAGTTCACTTGCGACCAGAACCAGACAGGTCAAGAGTGATGCCATGTCACTCAGTGAAATTTGAAGCTCTTACAGGAATATCAATAACTCTATAATATTCCTGTAATTATAAAAAAAATGCCCAATATTACCGGATAAAATCGTTAAAACGACTTCAGGCCACCAGCCTCTCACCAATCATATCAACCGTATAAGGAACGGTTGCCTTGATTTGAATAGACATAAAAGCAGTTCCATTGGGCAGTCTTTTGTTTAACGGCAACAGGGCATCGCCAGAAGTCCAGCGCATATCACTTGCTTCCAGCATATGCCAGCCGTCCAGCTCATCCACCTCAAGATGGGCCGCAATCTGATGAGACTGACTGCCTTCAAATATGCAGATCTCACCAACAGCCACACCAAGCTGTCGTCTATCATCAACGAACGGACCAATGGTGTCACAGGGGCGACTGGCATTAGAAACCAGACGTACCGATGTGACCCCTGTGGGAATCATGAACACGACACGATCATCACGTTGACGCACCTGACGAATAACAACACCATTATCAGTCATCAGATGTAAATTGGTTACCGCAGTCAATTCCGGAGCAACGGAAACGTCCATAATGCCCGCCTGTACCGCCCTCTCTTCAATCTGACGGTAAATAGGTTCGACAAAACCTTGCTCAACATCCAGAGGGGCAGCAGCATTTTCCCAGGACAGATGACGCGATGGCATGAAAGCCACGACATCATCTGTCTGACGGAAAACAGAGCGATTTCCTGTATCGAGATAACTTTCCGTGAGCATTCCGTCAGCAACAACAACAGCATGCTGTTCTGTCTCAATATGGTAATAATCGTAGGACACGAAAGACTTATCGTAAAAAATGGATCGTCCATTTACCAGCATACGCGCCGGAACGAATTTATTATTGAAAAACAGACAGTGTTCTGCCGTAATCAACATATCCTTATAAGGTACACCATCAGAAATGGCATTTTTGAGAATCCTGATTGGCCAGCCAGCCTGATCATCCATCAGATGCGGCCTCACATCGACATGCGCCTTTCCGGCCCAAATAACCTGACGCACAATATCGCTCTGACTTTCCCAGTCAAAGGCAATAATCTCATCACCAACATGGATATTTTCAATGGCAACATCACCATTTTTCGTCCGGATCATACTCCCGGACAGAAAACAGGCACCAATATAAGTGTTGCTGTTGTCATATGTAACCTGCAATGGGTTCGAAGCCGTATCAAGACCATTAACGGCATATGATCCATTATTCAGGGTAACACCTGATGCCGGGCTGACCGCATATTCAGCAATCGGGGTGCTACTGCCAGCTCCATAAAGCCGAATGATCTTCTCAGACGAATCCGTGCCGAATAATCCTCCATCAGAGATTTTATAATAAGTGATAGCAGAAGTCGTATTCTGAAGTTCAATCGTATCTTTACTCGGATCATAATTATTAAATGTTGTTGCATTCAGGGAACCGGAAGCAAGGAGACTGATAGCGGTTCCCCCTCCATTAATAATAAGAGTACCCCCACCGGCTCCAAAATTAATTGTCGCTCCCTCTAAAACACTGGCCAGGGAAGCGCCTGTGTTAAATGTCCCTCCATATTCAATATTCAATATTCACTGTTGTCCCGCTCAGAACTCCAGCAAGTAAAGACCCTCCAGTTCCCGGCATTTTTGCCGTCCCACCAACAACATAGATTGTGGAACTTGTCACAACATTTGCAAGGCCTTCTATGGTCGTTGTTCCTCCAATATAATAAGTATTATGGGTGAGCAGACCAACACCGATAACAAAACTCCCGGTTGAACCAGGAACACTAACATACGTGCCTGCACTGGCAAGATTCAGCAGAACAGACGAATTCGAACTGCCTGTAATGACATCTCCTGTTGCCGCAATCTTTGTTAACCCAAGATCTATACCAGTGCTTATGCCATCCTTATCGAGAATAACAGTCCCATCCGCGGATTTTATTGTAACATCGTAATCATGATATAAATCCGGAGCAATTGAAGTGTCATTTACTTCATAAACAACCCCCGAAGACGTTTTATAAGTGGCCATTACAATCTCCCCACAAACTTAGCTTCATAATGTTTTATTTTTAAAAACTAGAAAAATATTACCATATAGAAAAAATAAAAAACAATGGAAAAATTTCCCTTCAAATCTTTTTGAGGATGCAACTAAATGGATTTTCCCATCCACCTGAGTCGATCAAAAGATCCGGACCTCAGGGGAAGGGAATCACAATGAGTGCAGTCAGCGGACCGAAATCAACGCCTTAGACCGCACAGGTATCGTTAATGCCAAGCTTGGCGATTTAAAAACAATAAAATCTTCAAAAA
>JAAYUA010000216.1 GCA_012517935.1 Acetobacter sp.
GCAGCTTGCCCGTCTGAAACAAAGACACCCTTAACCCGCCATGCGGTACGGGAGCAGTCTGCGGCAGGAATGGTAATCCCGTTGCATGCGCCAGCCCAGGCTCACTGGTGACAATTCCGACCCGCCAACCTGAAAACCGTGTCATCATCACCTGTCCAAAAGCCCGATAAAGCGGGGCCAACTGCTTTTTATCCCCAATCCGGACACCATAAGGCGGATTGGCAATGACCAGCCCCGGAGGACCTTCTGGTCTTTGCAATTCACGGATGGTCGCCACCTGGAAGTCAGCATAACGCTCAACCCCGGCACGCTCCGCATTGGCACGGCTCATGACAATGGCTCCGGTATCACGATCGCTGCCGTAAAAATGAACATCCGGCACACGCTCGCTGCGGACCGAGCGCATCCGCTCCCATGCTTCAGGATCGAAACCTGCCAACTGTTCAAACGCGAAATGGCTGGAGCGACCGGGATTGAGCCTGGCTGCTATTTCCGCAGCCTCAATAATGAAAGTTCCTGAGCCACACATGGGATCAAGAACAGGCTCATTCCCGTTATAACCACATTGCATCAGAAACAGGGCACTCATCGTCTCCCGCATGGGGGCCCGATTGACGGCTTCCTTGTGCCCGCGCCGGTGCAGGAGATTGCCCGATGTATCGACGCTGATCGTGCAGACATCGCGATCAATCCGGACGCGGACCACAACCTCGGCATCAGCCGACAAAGGTGCGCCCAATGTCTCGCAGATTGCCTGCTCCACCCGCTGCGTCGCAGCACCCTCATGATAGATACGGGAAGCCGTGCAGGACGATTCCACACGGAAAGGAACATCTGGCCGCAGCACTTCAGCCCAGGGAACCGTGCGGGCACGATGATCAAGCTGGGCCAGATGCACGACCCGGAACGTATCGATCCGGGCAAGAACGCGACCCGTCCCACGTATCCAGAGATTGGCACGCCAGACATCCGGCCAGTGACCGCGTGTGACGACCCCTCCCGGCACGACCACCGGCTTGCGAAATCCCTTCAGACGCACTTCTTCGCACAGGACACTTTCCAGCCCCGGCGGCGCCATCATGAAGATTTCGAACGTATCATCACGTTTCATCGCGCGAACCCCGTCTGAAACAAAGGCAGTCGGAATGGTTTCACGACCTTATATCCCTTCATGCCCGGCTCATCAGAGCCAGACCCTCTGCAACAGACACGAACTCGCCTCCCGTATCCACCCGATCTTGACCAAAGCGCTGGTCAAACACAGCTCTGACGGCGGGAACGAAGGAAGTTCCTCCCGTCAGGAAGACGCGATCAATATCACCTTCTGTCAGATTGGCCTGCGTCAGGGCATTTTGCACTGCATTATCGAAACAGGCCACATCCGGGGCAATCCAGCTTTCGAAATCTTTCCGTGTGATTTCCTGCTCGATCACGATGTCCTTGTGACTGAAACGGAACATCGCACGTTCATGACGTGACAGAGCCACCTTGACCGCACTGACCGCTCGATAAAGCGCCTGTCCCTGCTGATCCTCGATAATTGAAATCAGGGCACGCAGTCTGTCTGGTTCCGAAGCCGTGCGCACGACATCTTCCATGGAGCGCAGGGTCTGCGGTGTCCGCATCAGCGACAACCTGTGCCAGCGTCCCAGACTGGCATACCACTCAACCGGCATCGGCAAGGGCTCTCCGCCCATTATGGTATAGGTGCTGTCACTTCCCAGATGCGGCGCAACAACATTGCTGATGATCCGATAATCGAACTGATCACCGGCAATCCCGACACCTGAATAGCCCAGAGCCTGCGCACGACCACCCGAGTCCGGATCAATCCTGAGGATAGAAAAATCGCTGGTTCCGCCGCCAAAGTCACCAACAAGAATCGTCGCGGGACGGTCAAGACGATGTGCAAAACGCCATCCTGCAGCTTCCGGCTCCAGTGCCACACCAATATCCCGGAAACCCGCCGCCACAAAACTGTCCCTCAGACGCTTTTCTCCCAGATCGTTATCATCCCCCACGAAATGAACCGGACGCCCGACCGTTGCCTTCACGGCTGCCGGGTCCACGCCAACACCCCGCATCAGGCATGCCAGAAAACGGGCGATGAGCATCTCGAGCGTGAAAGATTTTCCGAACAGACGTGTTTCACGAAAAGAACGCTGCGCCAGGTACGACTTCATCGACATGATCAAACGGCTTTCGGCCGGATCATCGAGATAGGCATCCACCGCCCCCTCCCCGATGGCATCACACAGGGTCAACCGCCCTTTGCTTTCTTCCTGCCACAAGCAAAGCAGGGTCCTGCAGGCTTCACCTTCTTCCTGTTCAGGAAATGACACGCGCAGGGTGCGCGTCCCCCCTTCAGGCGTGGCGATGACGATCACACTGTTCGTTGTGCCAAAATCGATGCCAAGGCTGGCGCATTGAGGTAAATGAATGTCGGACATGCGGGCTCCATAGGCAGACATGCCCGCAAAGTCCATCAGGCATCTCTCATCTTGCTGCAAAGCTGATGGAAGCTGGCTTCCCTTCGATGCATCCGCTATCAGGACAGAATACGGCAACAGCAGAGTTCAAGGCCATGCCTGCTTTTCGCAACACAGCTCTCGTCACGTCAGGACGCCTGATCCGGCTTGGCTTCATACTCACCGGTCTGGCTTTGATCGGCTTTGCTCTGGCTTTCTATATTGAAATGCCTGAAACGATGCCCGGCCCCGCCATGGGCGCTCTTGCTTTACTCGCTCTTGGCACAATTCTCATTCTCGGGGCCATCTGGATCGGTACATAAGCCTTCGCCACTGACGGCATCCAGCATGAACCGCGCGGTCGGCACCAGATCCGACCGCAATTTCCATGTTTGCATCTCATCAGGGAGTATCCGGTCCAACCGGTCATATTCCAGATTGCCCGTCCGCCGCCATGCCTGTTCCACATCCGCAAAGCACAGATGCGTTTCAAGACTCAGCGCGATATCGACAATATGAGTCACGGCATGTTCGACGGCGAACATCACTTTTCCAACCTTTAGGACTTCCGGGCTGAGTCCCAGCTCTTCTTCCGCTTCCGCCAGAATCTGTGCCGCCAGATCAACATTGTCATCGCCCGCTCGTGATTCGACGGTGCCCGCGGGCGGCATCTGCCAATATCCCCCCAGATAAAGCGATCCCGGACGACGACGCCCCATCACAATGCCGTCTGCACAGCGAATCAAGCCGCAGACCGCCAACTGCCGCAAAGGCCTGTCACGAAACATGTCCGGTCGTCGCATCTGGGCAAGGACACGACGATATTCATTCCAATGCCCGGAAATCTTCTCCGCTCCGATGGCATCCGCCACAAAAACCCGACCATTGAACAGACCCGGATACTCGCTTTTTGCCTGATCCCAGACTTCATCCAGTATCTGCTCCTGCGTCGGAGACAAAATCGGACGATGCCCGGAATGATCGACGACCAGAGCCGGATCCATAGGATATAGCATCCATCCCTCTGTGCTTTGAACAGAGCGGCCATTCTCTTCGAAAAGAGGATCTGCTTTCTGGGAAGAATATTTATCTATCATACAAAAGTTCCCATCCAACAATCCGTTCTCATTATTAAATCAAGCTTTGAAACAACCTGAAACCCTCAATTCACAAAAACTTCTTATATCTATCATCGCAATGTCACACACAGGGAAAAGATACATCAATATTACGAAGCGAGAAAGAAACCTGTAAATCAGCTCGGTGAAAATAGTGAATAATCGCAAATTAAAATCACTTCTCATGCTTTCATCTGCTTCGCTCTGGAGCGTCTTCCTGCTTGCACAAGTATCATCCGCTGCCGAGAAGCCTGAAACGCTCAAATATCATAAAAATTCTTCTCACAAAAACCTTATACCAACAAAGCAAAATCTTGAAAAATCGCAATCTGTTCAGGTCGGGAACTCTGACACATCCTCCAGAAAAAAAAATCCGGCGGCAAAGCAATTCACCACTCAAGAAGTAGAGCAGGTTGTCGCAACTTCACGACGCACACGTTCTGAACAAAGCCTCAGTCGAACGCAGATGCAACGCTACCTGCCGGGTGTAAATCCTATCAAGGCGCTCTCCATTCTTCCTGGCGTGGTTTACACTGACGCAGATCCATGGGGAAATAACGAGCAGAACGCTTCTCTGTTTATTCACGGTTTCAGCAAAGAGCAGTTGGGTTTCACGCTGGATGGCGTTCCTTTGGGAGATCAGGCTTACGGCAATTATAATGGTCTTACACCGCAGCGCGCCATTATCAGCGAAGACGTTGCATCAACCAGCGTTGCTACGGGCTCCGGTGCTCTGGGCACGGCTTCAACTTCCAATCTTGGCGGCACTCTGGAATTTTTATCCGGAGATCCAAAACATGAGTTGGGAGGGCAAATAAATCAGACGTTTGGAAGCTGGTCTACATTCAGAACTTACGCACGCGTCGATACCGGTGATTTGGGTAACGGGAATTCCGCTTATGTTTCATGGGCACGTCAGGATGCTCGCGCCTGGGATTTCGCAGGACATCAAGGCGGAAATCAGGTTAACGCCAAATTTGTCCATGTCGGAAAAAAAGATAAGCTGACATGGTTTTTCGACTGGTCCAACAAAGTGGAACCCAACGAAGACAGTATTGTCCTTCCCAATGGATATGGTCTTTACGTGCGCCCTTTCATCTATCCCGATGTAAATTACGGGAAAGACTATTTCAATAATTCTTCAGAATACAAAAACGCAGGGTTGAATTACAGAAACTACTACAGCGCCGCGCAGCGGGAAGACTATCTTACATATCTCGCATGGCATCATGATTTTAGTAGCAATCTTAAATGGGATAGCAATTTTTATTATCATCATGATCTTGGCGCGGGTGTCGTCGCAGGACCGATTACTGCCGCCGGTCTTCCGACGCTCTTTTCAGCCTATTTCCCAAATCAGGACCTTAATTCTGTTTTTGGCGGCTCTGGGCTGGCTACAAGAACGACAGAATATTGGGACAATCGTGGTGGCGTGACCACAGCATTGAAATATAATCTTGGGAAACATCATATTGAAGTCGGAGGATGGTACGAACGCAACAACAACACACAAGCACGCCGCTGGTATCCGTTCAGTTTTGAAAATCCGACGACGCCTTATGACCGCCAACACAATGCTCTGATCGATCAATACACAAACTATTTCTACACCAACACATGGACCACCCATCTTCAGGATAGCTGGCAGATTTCAAAAAACTTCTCTCTTTCAGCAGGTTTCAAATCTGAACTGTCATATACAAACGGAACACTTCCTGTTGCAGCAAAACCGGGTTCTCTTTCCCCCAGCACAGCAATCACGGTTCCAGGTGGCACAGTCTCTGCTGTAAAGCCTTTCCTGCCTTCTTTCGGTGCCCTCTGGAACTTCACACCTAATGAACAGTGGTTTGCAAATATCCAGCAGAATATGCGTGCCTTCCAGGCCACTGGATATGGAAATGCGACACCATGGGGCGCTACGAGCCAGCAGGCCTTTGATCACTTTGCTGCTAACGGAAAACCGGAAACATCATGGACATATGAAACCGGCATACGTTCTGCCCATCACAATATTCACGTCGGTCCCGTGACGGATATTCAGGCGCAGGTGGAATATTATCACGTCCAGTTCTCAAACCGACTTGTAGCGATTTCGACAACAAAGACAGAATCCTGGATTGTTGGATCCGCCCAAACACTTGCAAATGTCGGTTCAGTCACAACAGATGGCATGGATTTCTCCTTCACCATGTCATTCGGACCGCATTTCTCTTTTTATAATGCGCTATCTTACAACAAATCAGTCTATAACAATAACTACCTGACCGGAACCAGCACTGTAAATATTGCCGGAAAACACGTCACAGGAATGCCCGACTGGACTGAAAAATTTGTTGCCTCAACTCATTGGGGAGCATTCAATGCACAGTTCATTGGTGAAACAATCGGAAAACGCTACACAACCTATACCAATGATATGTGGGCCAGCCCCTATGCACTGTTCAGCCTCAATGCTGGCTACAAATTCTATCATATTCCCCACATCTCTTCTTTGAATATTCAAGGAAACATTACAAATCTGACCAATGAAAAAGGTTGGTCCACTGTAAGCACCACGCAGACATCGGGACAGTTCAGCGCCTATCCGATTGCTCCCCGCATGTTTTTCCTGACTATCGGCGTCACTCTGTAAGATCAGAAATTCAGAAATTATGAATTCCTGATTTCATCTTTTATTATTTCCATTCCTCATTCAATATTGAGGAATGGAAATAGATGTGAACCGTATTTCCAACATAAACCGTTTCGGTTCGCAAAAATGATCAAACTCAGCACGCAATGATCATCAATGCGGGTCTTTTCGAAAAACACGTCTTAAGATGTGCCATCTTCGTGCCCGCCAACCAGAACAGCCTCCCCGCAGAGACCAGAAACAAATCTCCTACATCAAATCAACAGCTCTTAAACGCACGGGCGGGATGACAATATCCGCAATCAAACCTGAACCGCTGCACTCAGCTGTGACTGACTGTCCCCGCCGCAGATCGTGCGGACGTTGCAGCTTTCCTGCCACCCGGAACAGAAGTGGCCGGGTCATCAACTCGGTTCCACCAGCCACCACCCAGTGACTGGAACAGACCAACCGTATCCGACAACCGCGCGGCACGGGCCTGTATCAGGGTCAGCATGGTTTGCAAACGTGCTTCCTGCACGTTCAGAAGCGCGACCTGGCTGACATCACCCAAACGAAGCTGCGCCTGCATGATCTGCGCACTTCTGTTTGACTCATGCTCCGCAGCAGCCGCCTGCACCAGCGTATCAGCATCGCTATGAATGGCACTGAGACTATCGGCCACATCCTGCACGGCGCTCACAATCGTCGCCCGATATTGTGCAGCAGCTTCTTCATATCGTTTACGCGCCGCTGCCTCCTGATGCTTCAACTCGAAACCATCAAAGAGAGGCTGGCTCAACATCGCACCAAGCATCCACTGACCATAGCCGGGGGTCGCCATCTGAGCGATCGTCGCCGCAGCAAAGCCTGGATCAAAACCGAGCTGAATATTCGGCAGACGATTGGCTATGGCGACACCGACCTGTGCGCAGGCTGCATGGAAATAGGCTTCGGACGTGCGGATATCAGGCCGCTGGGAGATCAGTTGCGCCGGCACGCTGACGGGCAGATCCCCCGGGAGAACGAAACGATCCAGCTTGAATTCCGGGGTTGGAGCGTCCGGCATGTCGTTGGACAATGCCGCAATCTCATCATGCAGCATCGCGAGAGTCTGACGCAGGGGCGGCAACGTCGCGCGTGTCTGGGCCAGCAGCGTGCGTTGCATCGCGACGTCGGCGCCGGACATTGCGCCAAGAGCCTGTTCCGCCAGCGAGACTTTCAGGGCACGTTCCTGATCCGCAATCAGCGTTTCTGTCGTCTCGATCTGGGCACGCGTCATGGCATAGGAAATGGCCGCATCGACTGCTGAACTGGTCAGGGTCAACCACGCCATTTCGAGTTGATTGCGCTGGGCTTCACGCTCTGCCGCAGCGGACTCTATCTGACGGCGCACACCGCCCCAGATATCGGGAGAGTAGGAGATGTTCAGCTGCGCCGTGTGAATTGTGTATAGCCACGAATTGGCGCTTGGCACATTGGAGTATGCGCGTGATGTCTTGAAACGTGCCGGATTGTACAAACCGCTGACAGAGGGATAAAGCGCGCTTTCTGTCGCTTTTTTGTCATTCTGCGCAGCCTGAAGCGCCAGTTTCGCAGCTTCAAGCGTCGGGCTGCGTGCCAGCACATGTTTCAGAAGCTGATCCAGTTCCGGATAGTGAAACAACGTCCACCAGTCCGCCGGAATATCCTTACCCATCGCCAGAGTCTGCGGTGCATCCTGATTTGATGGCAGCCCACTCTTAGCTTTACTTCCTGATGTGGGTGCAAGACGACCCGATCCATAATTGGTTGTAGGCGCATCAGGACGGTGAAAATCCGGACCGACAGCGCACCCCGCAAGCGCAATCAGGCCGACGGAGCAGAGAAATCGTCTCATGCCTGAGTTCCTCCGGTTTCGCCTGTTTGCGGCGCAGTCCGCAGCCGGCGCTCGCGGCGTTCCGACCATGCCTCGATCCGCGCATAATAGGTGGGCAGAATGAACAATGTCAGGAATGTAGCGATACCAAGACCGCCGACCACCACGGTGGCAAGGCCACGCTGCACGTCGGTGCCGATGCCCGTCGCGATGGCAGCAGGCAACATGCCAACACTTGCAACCGTTGCCGTCATCAATACCGGGCGGAATCGTTCCCCCGCTCCCTGCAAAACGGCGGCACGCAACTCCATACCGTCATTACGATGACGATTGATGTTCGAAACCATGATGATGCCATTCTGGAGCGCGACACCGAACAATGCGATGAAGCCGACGGCTGTCGCGACGTTCAGCGTTTCGCCCCGCAAATGCAACGCCACCAGTCCGCCAAGTGTCGCAAGCGGCACAACACCAAGAACCAGCGCTGCCTGACGGAAGACACGGAACTCTGCAAACAGCAGCACCAGCATAACAGCAAACATGATCGCCAACGCGACAGTCAGACGTGCCTGCGCTCGCTGCTGTTCCTGAAAGGTTCCAGCCCATTCCAGCCGATATTGTGCAGTGTTGAAACGAACATTGCGGTTGATCCGCGCCTGTGCGTCCGTCAGATATTGCGACAACGCGCGATCACCATTGTTGACGCGGATGGTGATCTGCCGGTGATTGTTTTCGTGTGAGATATTACTCTCGCCAGTGCCCAGCGTAATCCTTGCCAACTCATTGAGCGACACCTGTGCCCCGGACGTCGTCGTAAACGGCATCCGCCCCAATGTCTGCAGATTGGAAATATCTGCCTGTGGGATACGCACAGTCATATCATAATTGCGATCACCCACATAAAGCTGGGAAACCGGGGCATCACCAATACCGTTCTGCACGACATTCATCACGTCGGCACCCGTCACGCCATAACGCGCGACAGCCATACGATCGACGGAGATATTCATCTCCGGGATTTCCGGTTCCTGAAAAATCGAGGCATCACGTGTGCCCGGAACAGTCCAGAGAGTCCGCACGATTTCGTTGCCAATACGGCGCAGCTCGCGGAAATCCTGACCATAGATACGCAACACAAGCGGAGAATGCGCACCGCCGACCAGATCGTTCATACTGTCTTCGATCGGCTGGCTGATATCAAAACGGATGCCCGGAATCAGACGCAGACGTGCGGCAAGCTTTTTTTCAAACAGCTTCTTCGTCTCTCCATGGGGCCATGCGCTGTAAGGTTTCAGACCAACAGGCATTTCAATATGTGATGGCGTCCATGGATCAGTGCCGGAATCATTACGTCCCAGCTGCGTGATGGCATAGGAAACTTCCGGGAATTCGTTGGCGGCGCGACGGATTTCACTGGCCATCTCGCTGCCCTTGTCCAGCGAAATGCCGGAGGGAAGCTGAATCTGCAACCACAGCGCTCCCTCGTCCAGTTCCGGCAGAAATGCACGGCCTGTCGTCATTCCCAACATGATAACCGCGGCAAAGGCAGCAAGACCAGCGATATAGGCGATTTTCGGTCGGTCGACGATGAAACCCAGCCAACGCACATAAGTCCGATGCAGCCATTCAAGCGGCTTGTTATGAAACAGACGGTGCGGCTTGCGCATCGCCAGCCATGCAAGCGCCGGAGTCAGCATAACTGCGCTCAGCAACGCCCCGAACAGAGCGAAACTGACGGTGAAGGCCATTGGATGAAACAGTTTCCCTGCAGCCGCCTGAAACGCAAAAAGCGGGCTGTAGGCAACGATGATGATCAGCGTCGAAAACAGAATGGACCGGCCGATATGACTCGTGGTGTCAAGCACCTGGCTCATTTCCATCACGTCATTCGGCCGCTCTTCGCGAATGCGAAGAATCGCCTCTGTCACCACGATGGCTCCATCGACCACAACACCGAAGTCAATCGCACCAAGGGAGAACAGGTTCGCGGGCATACCAAGCAGGTTCATGACCGCAAACACGAACGCAAGAGCCAGCGGAATGGTGATCGCTGCAACCAACGCGCTTCTCGGGCTTCCGAGAAAAAGCACGAGCACGATCAGAACAAGACCAACCCCCTTGAAGACCGTGTCCATCACCTTGTCGGTGGTCG
Organism: Acetobacter sp.; assembly: GCA_012517935.1. Classification (GTDB taxonomy): domain Bacteria; phylum Pseudomonadota; class Alphaproteobacteria; order Acetobacterales; family Acetobacteraceae; genus Acetobacter. Next base: position 10,208 of record JAAYUA010000216.1, read on the forward strand.
CGCGAACCAGCACGTCGCGATCGATGTAAGGCACAATCCTTACGCCCATCGGCGCAAGCTGTTGCTGCAGAATGTCGATCTGGGCATGAACATTTTGAAGAATGAGCGACGCGTTCTGGCCACTGAGCATCGTAATGATGCCTTCGACCGTGTCAGGATTGGAATTCTTACCAAGAATACCTTCCCGCACCTGGTGTCCCAGCTCCACCTGACCAAGGTCACGCAAAAACACGGGAACGCCATTATGCTGGGCAACCGAGATTTCGCCCATCTCATCCAGCGTGCGCACCAGACCACTGCCGCGCACGATATATGACTGATCGCCACGCGCCACGCGGCCACCACCGGCATTGCCATTATTATCTCGAATGGCTGTCAGGACGTCATTAAGGCCAATGCCATAATAATGCAGCGACCCGGGATTCAGGACGAGCTGATATTGCTTGGTGAAACCACCAAAATTAGCAACAGAAGCAATGCCCGGGATCTGGGTCAGCGCCGGAATGACAACCCATTTCTGAATGTCCGACAACTGCATCAGATTGGCGCGATCCGACTCCAGTGTATAGCGAAGGATCTCTCCTGATGGTCCAGTGACCGGACCGAGTCCCGGTGTCGCACCATATGGAACAGTCACCTGAGCAAGCTGTTCAGTCACACGCTGACGGGCGAAATAGACATCCGTTCCGTCCTTGAAGATCAAGGTGATCAGCGAAAGACCGAATGTGCTGCTGGAACGGGAATCGATCAGACCCGGCGTGCTTGCGATCTGACGCTCCAGCGGCATCGTGATCTGCTGCTCAACCTCCTCAGCGGCGAGTCCGGGAACCTGCGTCGTGACCTGCACGGTGACAGCACCCAGATCCGGATATGCTTCGATCGCGATGTTTCGCCACGCCAGAACACCCCAGATTGCGAGGACTATGGCACCAGCAAAAACCAGGCGTCTGTTGCGAAGACAGCCTGCAATGAGTCGATTAATCATCATTCAGAAGGATCGCGCCAACAGTAACGACGGAATCGTTCAACGACAGGCCGGAAGTGACACGACATTGATCGCCTTCATCATAAATGATTTCGACTGCACGCCGTTCGAACACATGAGGTGCCACGCGGACAAAAACCGTAACATTGTCATTGTTCATCAGCAGCGCCGATTTCGGCACGGAAATGGTCGGCGGTTGCGGCTCCATGACCGTGATGGCGGCATACATGTTAGGCCGCAACACACCATCCACATTCGGCAGGATAGCTCTCACCCGCAGCACCGCCATGTTGGGCTGAACGATCGGGTCAATCGCAGAGACCGTCGAATGCAGGATTACTTTCGGAAGAGCGGAGGGAGCGACATTCACCTGCTGTCCAATCACCACTCCGCGAATGTCACGTTCGGGCACATCTGCTATGGCCCATAATTCCTCCGAGTTGGCCATGACGATCAACGGCTGGGTAACGTCGACAACATTCATTCCAATGCTGGCATTGACGGCACTCACATCACCTTCGATCGGGGCCTTGAGCTCTATGATGCCACCCTCACCAGAAACCGTTTCCAATGCGCTTATCCGCGCCTGTGCCCGGTCTTCCTCGGCCTGCGCCTGCAAAAGGTTGCTGCGTGCGTTTTCTAGATCTTTCAGAGCGCCGCCACCCGCCGCAAGGACCCCCTGAGCACGGGTGAATGCGCGTTTCGCCAATTCCAGTCCTGCACTGGCCTTCGCTTCATCGCTGGTTGCCTGAGCCACATCGCCGGAAACAATACGCACGAGTGTTTGCCCTGCCCGCACATGATCACCGGTGGTCACCGTGACCTCCTCAATCCGGCCTGTGACGGGCGAGAAGACCGTGACACTACGGGATGGCTCGGCGATGATCTGGCCGGGCGTCTTGACCCCACGATTCCAGATACTTGCCAGCACCGGCGTCACAACAAGCGCTTTGTCCAGAGTCGAGCCAGCCTCGACAACCACTTGCCCGCGCGCATTGCGATGCACCGCGCTGTCCTCGGCATGAGCCGGATCCGTCAGCAGGCAGCAGGCTAGAAGCGTTATTGCCGACAAAGCAGCGCGACAGAACACAGCGGAAGAGCTTGTGCCAATCATCTGACCAGTGCGCACGACAGTGTCTGTAGCACGGGGAGGAGCAACGTTTAACGCGTTCATGTGAGATGAAAAGGCCGTTCCCAGGTTACGGCGTGCCTGAAACGACAAGCATCGCATATGGAATAAGGGTGTAATCATGCGACGACATCACGGATAAAATGTGGCGGGCGACGTAGACGCCATCATCCAGCGCCTTCGTTGTGTTTACCGTCTGACGCTTTCTCTGAATGGCCTTGAGGCTGCGTTGGGCTAGCCAATCACCTAACGAACTCCGAGACGCTCCGCAATGGGCAAGCGGTACTCCCAATGTGTAAAAAAAGACCTACACGCAGCTAAAAACAGAGCATCAAAACAATTTATTCCGACACAAAACGCCCTGCTCTGGCAAAAAACTGAATTTCAAGAACGTTCCAATAATTCCATACATGACAATATTGTTTGTGAATTTTTTATTTCCGAAAATTTCTCATACACACACTACAGGCCCATTCATCAGATTCCACTCAGGGCGCAGATATGTTTTGAGTGCTTTTTGATAGAAATGAAAATATTTATAAGTGCCGATCCATACCGCGCTCACGGAATCTTACCAGGCACTGTGATTACCCCCCACACCTTGAATCACAGAAAATTTATCGAAAAAACGGCAGCAGCATGCAGATAGTGTTTGTGTTCACGCCCCATCTGATCCCTGCAATCACGGCAGACATTTCGTATTCATGGGAGCCATAAACAGTCTCTCTCCGCCAATACTTCTATTGCAATTGAAGATATCCGCTCTCAATCTCGCCTTATCAGAGAGTCTTCGTATGTGATTTTATCTGCGGCATTGCGGGGGCATACAGCAACAGGCGAATCATCACGGCTGCACATCGACCTTGATTGTAACTGACATACGATTGCGGACTTCATGTTAAAAACAACCTTGCCAGTCCACTTTCGCAGAATGAACCACCTTCATTCAGCCAAAAACGTCTTCTCAACACCCGAAGCGCTTCATGACGCGTCTCTTTAAATGATTTTTTTCACAGAATTTTCCAATTCTATCTGTCAGAACGCTGAAAGCTGCGCTTACATTCATATCGAAATCGTTTTGGAAAAGGTGCCCGATGACGTTGAATGTCGCTCTGACCCACCGTACCACCTATAAATATGACAGACCGGTCACGCTGGGGCCTCAAATCATCCGTCTTCGTCCCGCCGCCCATGCCAGAACACCCATTCTGTCCTATTCCATGACCATCAAGCCGGAACCGCATTTCATCAACTGGATGCAGGATCCGTTCGGCAACTGGCAGGCGCGTGTTGTTTTCCCGGAACGTGTCACGCATTTCGACGTCACAATTGATCTTGTGGCCGATATGGCAACCATCAATCCATTCGATTTCTTTCTGGAACCTGACGCCGAATACTGGCCTTTCACTTATGATCAGGCTCTGGAACAGGAGCTAATGCCCTATCGTCGGAAGGAAGGGCCCGGCAGTCGGCTGGCGGCGCTTCTGAATACGATTCCACGCACCAGACAACGCACCATCGATGTTCTCGTCGAACTGAACCGCATGGTGCAGGAAAGAATTTCCTATGTCGTCCGCATGGAACCCGGTGTCTGGACGCCCGAGGAAACTCTCACTCAGGGCAAAGGTTCCTGCCGCGACAGCGCATGGCTTCTGGTTCAGATCCTGCGCCATCTCGGCTTCGCCGCGCGCTTCGTGTCCGGCTATCTGATCCAGCTGACAGCCGATGAAAAACCTCTGGAAGGGCCAGAAGGACCCACTACGGACTTCACCGATCTGCATGCATGGGCCGAAGTCTATCTTCCCGGAGCAGGCTGGATCGGACTGGACGCCACATCCGGTCTGATGGCGGGTGAAGGTCATATTCCCCTGGCAGCCACTCCGGAACCAAGCTCCGCAGCACCGATTTCCGGAGGTGTGGAAAAATGCGAAACCGAATTCGGTTTCGATATGCAGGTCCAGCGCATCGCGGAAAGCCCGCGCACCACACGTCCCTATACCGAAGACACATGGGAACGCATTCTCGCCGCCGGTGACGCCGTGGATGAACAGCTCGAAGAGGCTGGCATCCCTTTGACCATGGGCGGTGAACCGACCTTCATCGCAGCAAACGACATGGACGCGCCAGAATGGAATATCGAAGCCCTTGGACCAACCAAACGGGCCTATTCCTACCGCCTGCTTCATCGCCTGATGCCACTCTGGTCATCGGGTGCCGCTGTCATGACACTGATGGGCAAGCATTACCCCGGGGAACAACTGCCCCGCTGGGCTTTGAATTGCTACTGGCGCGTTGATGGCGAACCCGTGTGGCAGGATCGCGCCCTTCTGGCCACCGATGATGACAAGGGAACGGCCACTGAACATGATGCCCGACGATTTGCCCGCTCTCTCGCTTCAAAACTGGGCATCGATCAGGAATGCGTTGTCCCTGCCTATGAGGATATTCATTATTATCTCTGGCGGGAAAGCCGCCTCCCCGCCAATGTCCTGACCGCAGGAAGCAAACTCAACGATCCTCTGGAACGTGCGCGACTGGCGCGTGTTTTCAGCAGAGGACTTGATCGCGAAGCCGGCTCTGTCCTTCCCCTGCGCGTCGTTGAACATGACGGGCAGCGTTACTGGCAATCCGGCCGGTGGTTCCTGCGTAATGACACGCTTTTTCTGGTGCCGGGAGACAGCCCCGTCGGTTTCCGCCTGCCCCTTCAGAGTCTTCCATGGGCTTCCGATGCTAATATCGAGCATCCGACCGAGCGCGATCCTTTTGCGCCCCTGCCCGAAATGCCCCCGCATCCCGCTTTTGTCCGACGCAGCACCATGGATGGAGGCCAGCAGGTCCCCGGAGTTGCGCCCACGACAAAAGAAGGCCCTACACCCGAACTTTCAAGTCTTCCGGCTCTCCCACCATGGCCAGTGTCACGTCCGTGGCGTTTCAGCACGGCAATGGCATTCGAAGACAATCTTTTACAGGTCAACCGTGAAGAACCTGATGTCGTCCGCACAGCGCTGACGGTCGAAGCCCGGAACGGTATCATCCACGTCTTCTTCCCGCCGCTTTATCAGATCGAAGACTGGCTGAATCTGAGCGCCGCAGTAGAAGCCACCGCCGCCGAAAGCGGACTGAAGGTCGTTCTCGAAGGTTACGCTCCTCCCCGCGATCCACGTGTGCTTTCCTTTTCTGTTACCCCCGATCCCGGTGTCATCGAGGTCAATATCCATCCCGCCTCATCATGGCGCGAACACGAAACCCGCTCACGCCAACTCTATGAAGAGGCACGCAAAACAGGACTGATCGCGGAGAAATTCATGCTCGACGGGCGTCACGTCGGCACTGGTGGTGGCAACCATGTGGTGATGGGGGCCACACGCCCTGCTGAAAGCCCGTTCCTGCAACGCCCGGACCTGCTCCGCTCCCTTGCCGGTTTCTGGCATAATCATCCTTCTCTTTCCTATCTTTTCAGCGGACTTTTCATCGGCCCATCATCGCAACATCCGCGCATTGACGAAGCACGGGAAGACGCCCTGAACGAACTGGAAATCGCTTTTGCTCAGGTCAGTCGTCAGACATTCACGCCGCCCTGGCTGACGGATCGTCTGTTCCGCAACCTTTTCGCAGACATGACGGGCAACACGCACAGAACCGAATTCTGTATCGACAAGCTCTACGCTCCGGAAAGCAGTTCAGGCCGCCTTGGTCTGGTGGAATATCGTGCTTTTGAAATGCCACCACATCACCGGATGGCTGCCACGCAGGCGCTGCTCATGCGCGCCTGTATCGCCGCATTCTGGAACACTCCTTATGAACGACGTCTGGTGCGTTGGGGCACGCGCCTGCATGACGATTTCATGTTGCCGCATTTCGTAGAGCAGGATTTTCGTGATGCCATCGCTGAACTCCGCAGCTATGGCGCTCCCCTTGAAGCAGACTGGTTCGCACCACACTTCGCATTCCGCTTCCCACTTCTGGGCACTGTTTCTGAACTCGGCATGACGCTCGAACTCAGGCAAGCCCTTGAGCCATGGAACACTCTTGCAGAAGAACCCGCAGCAGGCGGCACCGCACGCTATGTCGACAGTTCCGTCGAGCGCGTGGAAGTCCGTGTTTCCGGCTTTGTGGAAGAACGTTACGTCCTTACCTGCAATGGTGTTGCCGTGCCACTGACGCGCACACAAAGACAGGGCGAATATGTCGGAGGCGTGCGGTTCAAGGCATGGAACCCGCCCAGCGCCCTGCATCCGACAATCGGGGTCGAGAGTCCTCTGACCTTCGATCTTTATGACACATGGAGTAGCCGATCCGTGGGCGGCATGACATGGCACGTCGTCCATCCTGGAGGACGCAATTATGAAACACGACCGGTGAACGCGAATGAAGCGGAAGCCCGGCGACGCATTCGCTTCTTTCCATTCGGACATACACCCGGTTCGATGAAGCCTCCGGTCATGAATCGCTCCTGCGACCAGCCACGAACACTGGACCTCCGGCGCTCATCAGTTGTGAAGGAAAAGAGCTGACCACTATCGATTGGAAATTATCGTAACGGATTGCCATGTACGGAACTGTTTGAGTTGATTGAAAAGTCACTCAACAGATTTCTGCTATCGGTAGAAAGAAAAATATGTTTTTCATTCTTTGGCCGAGTTATTTTCGGACAGAATGACCGAACAGATCCCTCCTGCCTGTCTGCATCATATGCTTCATCCGTGAAAAGATGCAGACAGGTCGATATTTTCGTGAAACGTTCAGTCTGAGTGATATAGGCAGCATGGTCGATTGTGATATCAAGTCCCGTATAATTTCTGAAAACATTTTTTACAGAAATTATATTTTATTATTTGTGAGACAGAATAATGTTTAAAAAACAGAAAAAATACGGACTCTCAAAATTCTTCATTATCCCATTATCGATTTTCTCTACCCAATCTGCACATTCCACAACAATGCAGACCATTCCTCCATATCTTGCACAGGAATTGACCGATAATAATATTACAGGCATCTCGATAGCCACCATTCATCACAACAGGATATCTCCTGTTGAAAACTGGGGGCTGGCAGACAAGGACTCAGATCGTCCGATCACCGACACAACCTTATTCAGCGCTGCATCTCTCAGCAAAACTGTGTTTTCCTATATCGTCATGCAACTTGTCGATGAACACAAGCTGGATCTTGATACGCCTTTGTATCATTACTACCCGGAAGAA
>JAAYUA010000217.1 GCA_012517935.1 Acetobacter sp.
TATGGGGGCATTGCTCTATTCTTCCGCCATCATCGTTCCCCAGTTTGCCCAGCAGCAAATGGGATATACGGCGATGCTGGCCGGTCTGGTGCTTTCGCCGGGTGGTATCGCTGTTATCATCCTGATCCCGATTGTCGGCCGGTTGATGAAAGTGCTGGCGGTGAGAACCGTCATTGCGATCGGCTTTGGCCTGATGGCGCTTGCCCTGTTCTGGTCCGCGCACCTCGTGCCCTATCTCGATTTCTGGCATCTTGTTTTCTTCAGAATGAGCCAGACTGCATGTCTTGCGTTTCTGTTCGTGCCGCTGTCGACCATTGCCTATTCGACCTTGCCGCGTGAAATGAATGCCGATGCGTCAGCATTGTTTACGATGGCAAGAAACGTTCTTGGCTCGCTGTCGATTTCAGGAGCGATTGCGCTTTTGACCAGACGACGGCAGGCGCATCAGTCGGATATGGTCCAGTGGATGTCATCCGGGCATCAGCCCTATAATGACTATCTTGCTCATGGACGTCAGGTTGCACGGAATCTGGAGGTTGCTCCGGCTGCAGTGAATGGCTTTGCCATGCACCGTCTCTATGTTGAATTTCAGCGTCAGGTTGCCATCCTTGCTTATAACGAGGTGTTCGTGATCCTGGGGCTGGGGGCAGCGTTTTGTGTTCCTCTTTGCTTCCTGTTCTCACGTATGCGGGGAGATGGAACATCTCCGGCGGTGCATTGATGGCAGAACCACGCGTTATCCGGATTGTGTCCGGTGTTGATCTCCGGGAGGGCAAGCTCCTTGTCGTGCGAAAGCAGGGGACAGGGACGTTCATTCTCCCCGGAGGAAAGCCGGAAGAAGGTGAAACACCGGAGATGACACTCAGTCGGGAGTTGTCCGAGGAGCTTGGCTGCTCGTGCCATATCCTCGGCTGGCTGGGTGTGTTCGCGGAGCGTGCTGCGAATGAGCCGGATTGTCGTGTGGAAGCGAAGATCGCGTTGATTCGTCTGGAGGGTGAAGCTGTGCCCGCTGCGGAAATCGCAGAAATCCGACGGATCTCCGTGGAAAGCGCGGAAGTGGAACTGGCACCGCTCCTGAGGACACAGATTATTCCGGCCCTGAGGAATATTGCGGGACCAGCAGCCTGATCCCGTCCGGGCAGAGGCCGCGCTGAAATTTTTATGCGGGCATGAGTAACGAAAACACGCGAGAGATGTGCAGGGAAGCTGTTTGCGCTATAGCCATATCTCTTCGGATTTGGCAGAAGGCCGACATAACGATGCTTAAGCGTCAAGTCGGTGCATCATATCGTCAGATTGTTTGTGACAGAATAATGTGCCGTTGCAAGCTATTGCAGGGAGTTAATGGACGATGAGTGGCTATCGCCCCTATCAGCATATTGAACGCCGCAAGTCGCGTCAGATCCATGTAGGCAAGGTTGCGGTTGGTGGTGACGCGCCGATTTCGGTGCAGACGATGACAAACACGCTGACCAGCGATGCCCAGGCGACGATCGATCAGATCCGCCGTGCAGAACTGGCTGGTGTTGATATCGTCCGTGTTTCCTGCCCTGACGAGGAAAGCACGGCCGCGCTGGCAGAAATCGTGCGTGAAGTGAATGTGCCGATCGTCGCGGATATTCATTTTCACTACAAACGTGCGATTGAGGCTGCGAAAGCAGGCGCAGCGTGTCTGCGAATCAATCCGGGCAATATCGGCAGTGCCGAACGCGTCCGTGAAGTCGTGAATGCAGCCAAGGATTATGGCTGTTCCATCCGGATCGGTGTGAACGCAGGCTCTCTCGAAAAGCATCTGCTTGAGAAATATGGCGAACCCAACCCCGATGCGTTGGTTGAAAGCGCCCTGGAACACGCGAAAATTCTGGAAGATCATGATTTCCATGAATTCAAGATCAGCGTGAAGGCTTCGGATGTCTTTTTGGCCGTTGCAGCTTATCAGCAGCTGGCTGATGCTTGCGATCATCCGCTGCATATTGGCATTACAGAGGCTGGAAGCCGTCGTGCAGGCACGGTGAAATCTTCCATTGGTCTGGGCAACCTGCTCTGGGCGGGTGTGGGTGACACGATGCGTGTTTCCCTTTCCGCAGAGCCGGAGGAAGAGGTTCTTGTCGGATGGGATATCCTCAAGTCCCTCGGCCTGCGTCATCGTGGCGTGAAGATCATTTCGTGCCCGTCCTGCGCCCGTCAGGGTTTCAACGTGATTCAGACGGTGCAGACATTGGAAGATCGTCTTGCTCACATCAAGACGCCTCTGACGCTGTCGATCATTGGCTGCGTGGTGAATGGCCCCGGTGAAGCACTGATGACGGATATCGGTGTGACGGGTGGTGGTTCAGGTCGCCATATGGTCTATTCCGCTGGCAAGCAGGATCACACCATTCCTGGAAATGACATGATCGGCCATATCGTTGATCTTGTTGAGGAACGCGTCGCTGCGATCCAGGCTCAGGAAGCCAAGGAAAAGCAGGCCGCCGAACTCGCCGCAGCCCAGTAAATATCGCCTTCCTGTCAGAGGTCGGACATAACACCTTCCGACTTCTGACTGATATGTTATCCGGTCGGCTGAATGCCGGCCATCCAGTCCATGTGGGTTTGTCCGGCGCAAGGCCGGAACCCGCTGACCGGCATCGCCCGGCGGGGAGATGTCGTTCGATCTGCCCCGGAGACGAGCCTTGAGCGCCATTAAGCCTGTTCGCGGAACTCACGATCTGATCGGGGAGGCTCAGAAACGGCATGCGCATGTGATCGACACGGCGCGTCGGGTGACGGGCCTTTATGGTTTCGATGAGTGGCAGACGCCGATCTTTGAAGAAACCGGCGTGTTTGCACGCTCTCTGGGCGATACATCCGATGTCGTTTCAAAAGAGATGTATACCTTCACCGATCGTGGAGGTGATTCACTGACGCTGCGTCCTGAAGGAACGGCTTCGATCTGTCGCGCGCTGGTCACCAATGGTTTGACGCAGTCCCTGCCTCAGCGCGCATTCTATGCTGGTCCCATGTTTCGCTATGAGCGACCACAAAAGGGACGTTACCGTCAGTTCCATCAAATTGGAGCAGAGCTGATTGGGCCGGCGGAGCCTCTGGCTGATGCTGAAATCATCCGTATGGCTTATGATATTCTGACGGCGCTGGGGCTGGCAGATGATGTTGCGCTTGAGTTGAACACTCTGGGTGATCCAGAAAGTCGTGCACTCTGGCGCGATCGTCTGGTCGCATATTTCACGCCGCACAAAGATCGCCTGTCGGAAGACAGCAAAAATCGTCTTGAGCGCAACCCGCTGCGAATTCTTGACAGCAAGGCACCTGAAGATCGCGAACTTCTGGCAGATGCCCCGGATCTTGCATCCTGCCTGAATGAAACATCGAGGACCTTCTGGGATGATTTGCGCCGCTATCTGGATGCATTCGGCGTTCCATTCAGGGAAAATCCGCTGATTGTGCGTGGGTTGGATTATTACAGTCACACGGCATTTGAGTTTGTGACGACCAGTCTTGGATCACAGGGAACTGTGCTGGCCGGCGGCCGTTATGAAGGTTTGGTGGCAGAGATGGGTGGTCCTTCGACGCCAGCGGTTGGCTGGGCAGCAGGGATTGAGCGTCTGTCGATGCTGATTGGCGCACTGGAAACGCAGGCCGCTCCAGTTGCTGTGATCCCGGCAGGAGACGCCGGGCAGAACATGGCGATTACAATCCTGTCTCTTCTGCGTAACGCGGGTTTCCGCTCCGAAATGGCGTATCGTGGCAACATGAAGAAGCGCATGGAGCGTGCAAATCGTATCGGTGCGTCATGGGCCGTGATTATTGGCGAGGAAGAGGTGGAACGCGGCATTGTCCGCCTGAAAAATCTCGCTGATGGATCGCAGAAGGAGGTGACCCCCGAAATTTTGCTGACAATTCTTGGCGATGGTGAAGCAGCAGGCGCATGAGTCTCGACGAACGTCTTGATCGGATTGTTGCCCGATCCCAGGAACTTGAGCATCTTCTTGCTTCCGGTCTGACGGGAGACGCTTTTACGGAAGCGTCACGGGAATATGGGGAAACGGAAGAGGTTGTCCGGCAGATTGTTGTTCTGCGGGAAGCGGAACAGCAGATCCGGGACGCCGAGGCCATGCTCAGCGACCCGGAGATGCGGGAGTTGGCTCAGGGAGAGTTGCTGGATCTGAATGGTCGCATTGACGGGTTGAGACATGCTGTTCGGTTGGCGATGCTTCCGAAGGACGTTGCTGATCAAAGGAGCGCCATTCTTGAAATCCGTCCGGCGGCAGGCGGAGACGAGGCCGGATTGTTCGCGGCTGAACTGTTTGACGCTTATCGCCGCTATTCCGATCTTCATCGCTGGAAATTTGAAGTTCTTGAATATGATGAAAGCGAACTTGGCGGTTTGCGGGTCGGGATTGCGACCATCACCGGCGCGGGCGTTTTCGCACATCTGAAGTTTGAATCCGGAGTTCATCGTGTTCAGCGTGTGCCGGCAACGGAAAATCAGGGGCGGATCCATACATCGACGGTGACGGTTGCGGTTTTGCCGGAAGCTGAAGAAGTCGATGTGCAGATTGATGAACAGGATCTGCGGATAGACGTTTATCGTGCTTCCGGTGCTGGTGGGCAGCATGTCAACAAGACTGAAAGCGCGGTCCGCATCACGCATATGCCCACCGGGGTTGTGGTGGCCATGCAGGAAGAAAAGAGCCAGCACAAGAACAAAGCCAAGGCGATGAAAATCCTGAGGGCCAGATTATATGAGCAGCAGCGTTCGGCAGCGCACGAAGCGCGTGCGGCTGATCGACGTTCGCAGGTTGGCACAGGTGATCGTTCCGAACGTATCCGTACCTATAATTTTCCTCAGGGGCGGGTAACGGATCATCGGATCGGATTGACCCTGCATAAAATTGACCGGGTCATGCTGGGTGAATTCGATGATGTCATTGATGCTCTGACGCAGGAGCATCAGGCTGCGTTGATGGCAGCCGAGAATTTCTGATCTGGAAGCGCGATATGGTGAACGATAAAATCTCTGGCGCTGATGTTCATCATTTTGGATCGGGCAGGTTGCGGGCAGCCGTAAAGGCACATGGCGCGGAGTTATGTGTTCTGGAGACGGATACAGGCCAATCCTTGCTCTGGAACGCAGGGAAGGCGTGGTCGCGTCATGCCCCGGTTCTGTTCCCGATTGTCGGTCGGCTGCCAAATGATACGGCCATATTTGATGGCAGGTCATATCGGATGACACAGCACGGCTTTGCGCGTGACTGTGTATTCCGATGGGTTGAGTGCCGCCCCGATGGATGCACTCTGGAACTGTCGGAAAATGTGGATACGCTGAAAATCTATCCTTACCGTTTTACTCTGCGGATTATTTATCATGTGGAGCAGGATGCGCTCAGCGTTACGACCCAGATCATCAATCCTGACACGGATCGCGTTCTGCCTGCATCTTTGGGAGCGCATCCCGCATTTCTCTGGCCATTTGAGCAGGATGCCAAACAGACGGATTGCGTGCTTGATTTTGAAAAGATCGAGCAAGCGCCGATCCGGCGCGTCAGGGATGGTTTACTCGCGGAAGAGCGTTTTCAAACGCCAGTGCATGGGAAGCGCCTCTCGTTAAAGCAGGAGCTTTTCAGGGATGACGCTCTGATTTTTGATGATATTGAAAGTCGTTCCGTCCTGTTTCATCGGCCGGGTCATCAGGGGCTTTGTGTCAGTTGGTATGGTTATCGGGAACTTGGGATCTGGACAAAGCCAGGCGCACCGTTCCTGTGTATTGAACCATGGTATGGCCATGCGGCGCCAGAAGGGTTTTCAGGCGAATTTTCTGACAGACCCGGGGTCCTGCATATTCCATCTTCCGCTGCATGGGAGGCGGGCTGGACAGTCCGCTTGACCTGAAGTCGCGTTATCTGATCGGGATAAAAATCGTGAAGCGTCTTGTCACCGCTATGGTGGTTTTTCTGCTCTTGCTCTGTTCGATCACAGGAGCGGGCGTCTTTGCTGGACTAAGAGCTTGGCAGATGCCGGGAGAACTCCCACGTGCCACCGACATTGTTATCCCGCATGGGGGTTATGACAGCACGTTTCAGACGCTGGTTGAGAGTGGAGCCATAGCTCCGGGGCGTTTCAATCGGTTCGTTTTCAGAGCAGCGATTTATCTGACGCGCAAGGATGGTCAGATCCATGCTGCGGAACTCAATTTTCCCGCGCATGTGTCCATGAAAGAAGCTTTGGAAATTCTACGTCATGGACATCCGGTTCAGCATCAACTGACCATTCCGGAAGGGCTGACAGCCTATCAGATTTCAGCGTTGATTGCAGATGCGCCGGCACTGGATGGAGAGATGCCTACGATTGTTGAAGGGAGCGTTCTTCCTGAAACCTATCTTTATCTCAGGGGAACCAGTCGAGCCGATCTGGTGAAGCGGATGCAGCATGCGATGGAGACGACATTGCATGATGTTTGGGAAAAGCGAGATCGTTCCATAGAATTGTCGTCTGAGCACGACTTGCTGGTGCTGGCTTCCATCGTGGAAAAGGAGACCGGCAAGGCGGAAGAGCGACCAATGGTTGCGCGCGTCTTCCTGAATCGTCTTGCCACAGGCATGAAGCTTCAGTCGGATCCAACAACGATTTATGGTCTTAGTGATGGCAAGGGTGCATTAGGGCGTCCATTGACGCATAATGATATGCTTTCGAACACCGCATGGAACACATATGTTACAAGCGGTCTTCCTTCGGGTCCTATCTGCTCACCAGGTCGGCAGGCGCTCGAAAGCGTGACACATCCTGCATCTGGCAAGGCACTTTATTTTGTCGCGATGCCAGATGGTCGGAGTGTTTTCTCGGAGACGCTCGGGGAGCATAATCGCAATGTATCGACATTGCGGCATGCTCATTGAGATTTAATAACCTCTTGAACCACCTGTTGTCTGAGCCGGAAGGGATTGTGACTTGATTGCCCCTCCAGCTGATGACGGAGTGTAATTATCTTCGTCCAGCGTAGGGTTGACTGCCGAAGGAGAGGTGGCGGATTGCTGCGTAGTCGCGGTATTGGCACTCATACGCATCAGAATTGAACGCAGGGGGTCCGCTCCCGGATTATTCACCTGCATGTTGATGACGATGCCCTCCGGCCCGATGGTCTTCTGGTAATAATTCCGGTTTGCCGAACTGTTGACGGTGAGTTTTGACCCGCCGAGGGAAGCCCCTGCAAAAAGTCCTTTTGACTTTTGCAGTCCCATAATGTCCGTGTCGGAACGACCAGCCGTGCCATCTTCTATGCCCGTGCCGATCGTTGCAAAGGACGCTGCGGCACTTGCTCCCAGCTGTATCTGGTTATCGAGCAATGTCTGCAACCCGCGATCCGTCATGATGAACAGCATGACCTGTGAGTCATCCATGCCAAGCTGGATGCCGATGGAGCCGCTGCTGAGCGTATAGAATGCGGGATCAGACCATGAGCCGCTTGCATCCCGTGCGAGCAGGACACAGCCACCACCGGAACCACCGATCCCGATGGACATTCTGAAAATGGAGGGACAGATCAGCACCGCCCGGGATTTGATCAGATAACGCTGGATGCGACTGGTCGACTTGGCGTCGGAAAACATGTCCTGAACCGTCAATGTCGCCTTGTCGACAAGGGTTTGCTGCTTGTTTTTTTCCGATGCAAAGGCAGGCGAAAAGGAGCCACTACTCAAAGTGATTCCGGCAAGAAGAACAGCTGGGAATAACTTCCAGGACCGCATTGAGGAAACTCCGCTCCGGATCATATCTGTATCAACATTTTAATGGGCTTTTGTGGCGCTGGGATGGCCATTTCAGATTAATGAAGCGGGATGGGCAGGTGATTGACGGTCAGAATTCCTGATTTCCAGACGACATCCCAGCTCTGAATTCCATTATTCTTGTGGCTGACCAGACTTGCTATCATCAATCCGGTGGCCAGTTTGGTTTGATGTTCTTCTCGCGCCAGAGAGACGAGATTATTGAGGTTGGTGATCTCCATATGCCCCGATGCGGTCGCGCTATCGGGTGAGCCCGTCAGATTTGCCGTGCCGTTACCCGAAAGAGTGATGTCATCACGTCTGGCAGTCAGTGTTTCAATCGTGACATGTGCAACAGGTGCCGCAGTTGAACGCCCGCCGACAGCCTGTGTCAGTGCCGCAATTTCATCTTCAGGTAGACTGAAGGTGGCTTTTGCGGCCTGAGGCAGAAGTTTCGGCGCATTGGCACCATCGACGACGACATCGGCCAAAGCTACTTCGCCGCGCGCCTTGCCCTGGTCATGGCGTGTCAAAAGAAAACTGGCTGAGGATGCTGTTATCTTGAGTTTCTGGTTGTTGATGGTCAGGTGAGACCATTTAAACGATGGGTTGTGACCACTCGCAAGCGCCGTTTTGGCGGCCTCGCCTTCATTTTTCAACCACTCACTGCATGCATCCGAATGATGTGCGGCAATGGCTGTCAGTAGCAGGACACTGGCGGCATCCCCCAGTTCAGATGCCTGCTCACCGGAAGCGACGCCTTGGACATGGAATTCGCTGGCATGCAAGGACGGTCCATCGGGAATACTTGCGACGATATTTTTTTGTGTAACTCCGTCGCTTTGTCGGGCTTCGTCATGGTGAATGACAACGCAGGCCGCAGGTGGCGCTGCAGCCTCGGCCTGCGTGTGGCAAGTTGCGCCGAGCAGTGTCGAGAGAAACACGGAAGGGAGAAGGAGGGAATTTTTCATCTTCGTTCCACCCTGCCGCAACTTCTCTCAACAGGCAAACTATTCCGTGCGTTGCCTCAGAGAGTCAGGACAAGACGCAATATTCCAGTTAGAAGGTGCAAGGGCAGATAGATAATAATAACAAAAAGAAGTCCCGAGATATGTTTTTGCGCCTCGATCCTTTCCTTCTATCCCTGATTGGAACCATCATTCTGGCGACATTTTTCCCTTGCCAGGGTGAGATGGTGCCAGTGTTCAAGGCTCTGACGGTGATCGTCATTGCCATCATGTTTTTCATGCAAGGAGCGCGTCTTTCCCGAGAGGCCGTGGTTCGTGGTGTGATGCATTGGCGCCTGCACCTGACAATCCTGTGCTGCACTTTCGTGCTGTTCCCTCTTCTGGGTGTGGCGATGCACTGGCTGATGCCTCATGCGGTTACGGAAGATATCTGGCTTGGACTGCTCTTCCTGTGCTGCCTGCCTTCCACCGTGCAGTCTTCGATTGCGTTCACTTCAATTGCCGGTGGCAATGTTCCAGCCGCAGTCTGTGCGGCGACAGCATCGAATATTTTTGGAATGTTCATTACGCCGGTTTTGGTCGGGTTCGTTCTGGTGAGGGCTGGGGCATCGGGAGATGGTATTCTGCCGATTGTCCTGCAACTTCTGTTGCCATTCGCATTGGGGCAGATATTGCAGCCGTTTCTGGGGCAATGGGCGTTACGTAACAAGAAAATCCTGTCACTGACCGATCGTGGATCCATTCTGATTGTTGTTTACACGGCATTCAGTGCGGCAGTGGTCGAGGGACTGTGGTCCTCCATGCCTATCTCTGAACTTGGCGTGATTGCGGTTCTTGATAGCCTTCTTCTTTTGGGCGTCCTTCTGTTCACGACATATGGTTCACGTCTGCTGGGCTTTTCGAAGGAAGATGAAATCACAATTATGTTTTGTGGTTCGAAGAAAACTCTGGCATCGGGCGTTCCGATGGCAAATGTTCTGTTTCCAGCAAGTATGGTTGGCAGTGTCGTCCTGCCGCTGATGCTTTATCATCAAATTCAGTTGTTCATTTGCGCGATCATTGCGCGAAAATATTCCATGAAAAATCAAAAGTGATCAGTCCGAAGGAAAATCAGGCTTGCCTGCAGATAGAGGTGGTTTTTGATTTTTCGTGTCCATGGTCCAGGATTGGAATAGACAATCTATTCACAGTGCTGAACCATCGATCGGAGATAAGCTGCTCTGTAATCTGGACAGGTGTTTTTCTGGGAGAGCAGACACATTGTAAAGCTTCGACCATGCATGCGAACAGGCTGCTGTCATGGCTGTCGTCTCGTGGAAATGTGGCGCCCTTGGTCAGTGCAATTTTCAAAGCGCACTCTGACCGGCAGGAAAATATCGGTGATATTGCAGTTCTGACGGACATTGCAGGGCAGTGTGGTTTTGATCGGGAGGCGGTTCAAGGATTTCTGTCTGGAAATCTTCTGAAAGGAACGGTCGTGACGGCAAGGAGCGCCTTGCGTCACCGTGGTTTTCAATCCGTTCCGACCATCGTGATTGATGGCATCGCTCTTTCAGGCCTGCAGGAACCGTATGTTTATGAGCGCCTGCTCAATACGGCCCTGTCGATCCGTCATCAGTTCTGAAACTGCGTTTGAGCAGCTTCAGACGCATCGGAAGACTCTTCCGAAGGCACAGACCAGAATGCCTGGGCGATAGAGGTCTGAATGTCCAGCAGACGGCATTGGACCCAATCGAGAAATTCATGCAGGCCACGCACGATAATTTCTTCGGCTGACTGATCGTAAAGGCTGGCCCTGAGGAATTCGAGTTCTTCCAGAATGTCCCCTGTTGCGCGGAGTTTGTAATCCGTCCGCAGGCGACTGATATTACTATGCAGATGACGCAGATTTGTGGTGAGGGAGCGAGGAAAGGCCTCGCTTTTCAGGAGAAAGCCCACAATTGACGAAGGTCTCATATCATTCGCCATGACCCGCATATAGGCGTGATAGCCCGCAGCAGAGCGGAGAACAGAGGTCCATTGCCCGATATCCACCTGTGAGCCGACTTCGACAGAGGAGGGCAGAAGCGTGTGATATTTGATGTCAATCAGCCGGGTGATCTGGTCCGCACGTTCCAGATGTTTTCCTGCCTGATAAAATGCGGCGGATTGATCGCGATAGAATGTTCCTTCCGTAATCCCGGTATGTGTCTGGCATTCCTGTTTAATGCGGGCGCACAGCGCGGTGATGACTGTTGGGCGGATATCTTCCGCTTTCAGATCGCGGATTAACTGAGTGAAAATATTGAGCTGGGTCCACATTTCCGTCGAGATCAGTGGACGCAGGGCGCGGGCGTTTTCCCGTGCATAACGTGCCAGCGAAGCGATGGAGTTGGGGTTGTCACGATCGGTGACATAAAAACCGATGACGCGCTCGGCCGTTGCCTCTCCATGGATGCTGAAAAAGGTTTCCTCATCGGCATTGATCTGGATGATCGCCTGCCAGCCATTACCGGCACCAGATCGGACGAAAGTCTCGGTCACATCAATCAGACGCGCCAGATTTTCAATCCGCTCCATGTAACGGGCCAGCCACATCGCTGACTCGGCATAGCGGGAGAGAAGGGCCTGTGGTGGCGCTGAAGAGATCGGGTCAATGGTCATCAATTGTGTCATGATGCAAGCACCCACGTA
This sequence comes from Acetobacter sp., assembly GCA_012517935.1. Taxonomy (GTDB): domain Bacteria; phylum Pseudomonadota; class Alphaproteobacteria; order Acetobacterales; family Acetobacteraceae; genus Acetobacter. The sequence goes on from JAAYUA010000217.1 coordinate 11,402, forward strand.
TCTTTGGATCCACCGCCCTGAGATGAATTGACGACAAGGGACCCGCGGCGAAGGGCAACGCGAGAGAGCCCGCCGGGCAACACCCAAGTGTCCTTTCCGGTAATGGCGAAGGGACGGAGATCCACATGTCGGGCTTCCAGGCTGCTGTCGCACATCGTTGGGCAGACTGATAATTTGACGACAGGCTGGCTGATGTAATTCGAGGGATCAGCAATCAGTTTTGCCCGGAATTCATCGAGTTCAGCCTTGCTGGCCTGTGGGCCGATCAACAGGCCGTATCCGCCGGATTCACCGACTGGTTTGATGACCAGACGCTCCATATTGTTCAGCGTGAAGGCAAGCCCTTCCTGCTCGGCGCAGATATGGGTTTCTACATTACTGAGAATGGGCTCTTCGGAAAGATAATAGCGGATCAGACGCGGAAGATAGGCATAAACCGCCTTGTCATCGGCAACACCTGTGCCGATGGCGTTGGCGATGGTGATGTTGCCTTTGCGATAGGCATCAACCAGCCCCGGAACGCCAAGCATGCTGTTCGGGTTGAAAGCACGGGGATCCAGAAAGTCATCATTCAGGCGTCGGTAAATGGAATGCACAGGCTGAAGGCCTGCTGTGGTTCGCATCCAGACGCGGTCATTTTCGACAGTGAGATCACGCCCTTCAACCAGCGGCACTCCCATTTCGCGGGCA
>JAAYUA010000218.1 GCA_012517935.1 Acetobacter sp.
TAAATATCATTCATGGTTAAGCGCGCAGGTGGTAACGGTGCTCGCTGGAGTGGTTATGAATTAAAAGAATTGCAAAATCAGGAAAATCTATGATTTTAATTGCATTCCTGTGTTTTTATTCCTTTTGTTTTGATAAAAATATTTTTCAAAATTCCTGCACTATGCGGCTGAGTGCCAGATGAGGCTGTATAGGGTCGCACCTCTTGTATCAGACGAACTTTGGGCGAGTATTGAAACACTTCTTCCCGTCATTCTTTCACATTCCCAAAGCGGACGTTTCCACTTTTCTGACTTATCGGCATTGACGGAGGTAATGTTCGTATCTCCTGACCCGCATCCATCGGAGATGCTTCTGCGCGAGATGGGATGTGGCTCCTGATCCTAGGTCGTCTAGCGTCCCGCCACGCCCTCCTTCCACCGTAGCGAGTCCGCTGCCCCTTGCTGCCGAAATATGTCCACCCCTACAGCCTTCCGCTAATTTACGGGCGAGTTGCTGAGTTAACGATTGGCGCGTGTTGTAGGCAGCTTCAGCGACAAACCATAGCGTGGTCGTTAAAACGATCACGATCCACCGGCTCACAGGGATCGAAGGAATTTCTGGAAGGGCGTGAAATACATGCGAGCGCATTGTATCAATAGCACCTACGCAATTAATTACGGCTAAAATTTTTCCTTCTTTTTTATGGCGTGTCGTCAGTTAAGCAGGATGATGATTGAGGCAAACTGCACGGCTTCGAGGAAGGTCGATTCCAGTTTATCGTAGCGGGTTGCAATGGCGCGAAACTGCTTGAGTTTATTGAAGAACCTCTCAATAAGGTTTCGTTCGCGGTAGAGAGAAAAAACGGTTTTCCGTCGTGTCGTTCTGTTGCGTTTTGACGGGATGACCCCGCGCTGTATCAGCCTGTCGGCGTCATACGCCCTGTCAGCACGGAAAGCATCCGGGTCGATGTTTTCCAGAAGTGGTTCTACCTGGGCGAGATCGGCATCCTGTCCCGGTGTGATGCCGAGTTCCACCGGATTACCCAGAGCATCGCAGATGGCATGGATCTTTGTAGTCAACCCGCCTGGTAATCGTCCGATGGCCTGATCCGCCCGGACAATTGTGCTGTCGATCATCATATATTCGTTGTCGTGATCAGCGGCCAGATAACGAAATATCCGTTCAATGACGTCGCTTTGACACCAGCGGCGCAGACGTCGGTGCACGTTTTTCCAGTCCCCGAAACGGGCAGGAAGGTCGCGCCATGGAATGCCCACGCGATAGCGATACAGCATCGCCTCCACAAACAGAAGGTTGTCCGCCGCAGTGCTGCCGACATAGCCTTCTCGACCGGGAAGAAGATCCTTTATCTGTTCCCACTGGTCATCACGTAAACTATAGCGCCGCATCTGTCTGTCTCCTCCAAAAAACGGGAAAACAGTCAGCACATGCAGACACAAAGTAAAACTCTCACGTGCCACACTCAGGGCTGAACTGACGACACGCTGTAGTCCATCGCTTGTTATATCAGCAGTGTAAACTGGTCTGTTCTCATATTTGAGGTTTATGCTAGGTTTTTCCTGAAAATATATTGAAAGGTTTCTCATGAATAGCGTCGAAGAAATCCCATTGAACACTGCTCGTGATTTGTTTGACGCTATTTCGCCTTTGAATATCTCGTGGAAGGAGGGACGTTATGTATACCGTGGGCAGTCTGATGCAAGTTGGGGGTTAATGCCCAGCGTAATGAGAAATATCCAACCAGAGGTGCTGAAGGATATTGAAAGGGGAGGGCACCGAAATCTACAAGAGCAAGTTGCGAGAGAAGTTTTTTTACTGAATTCTTTTTCAACGGCGGCAAATAGTATCGCTTTGGGAATACCGCATGGGACTGAAAAAATTCTTGAAAAAGCTAAGTCTGGTGAAATTTCAGCTCTTGTTGATCCTTATAGTTGGCCGCAGGAAGAAATGCTGCCACTTTTGGCCTTGGCACAACATCACAGTGTTCCGACGCGCTTATTAGACTGGACCCGTCAGCCGTATGTAGCTGCGTATTTTGCAGCTTCCGGTGCTCTTGCTGGTTCGTGGAGTGATGCAGATACAGACATTCGTTTGGCAGTATGGCGGCTCAACACGCATTTATTTCGGGGGAGAGGGTTGTCCAAAGAGAAAAACTACGAAATTGCAAACTACGATGTCCCGGGATCGGGAAACAAAAATGCGGCAGCGCAAAAAGGGCTCTTTACGTTTGTGCGCCCTGCCCCATCGGACCCCGGCGATCAAATAACCGCGCATGCAGATTTGGTGTCTGCAATCAAGGACTTAGAACATACCGTCGAGATAACTAAATTCACCGTTCCAACAAGGGAAGCCTCTCAACTTCTGCATCTCTGTCAAGCGTTTGGCATTAATGCAGCTTCCTTGTTTCCCGATTACTACGGTTGCGCGCAATATGCGATCGATTCGAGGAATTCAACATGGTTTGGGAGAAGCGTGCTGGCCGAATAAGTTCCGTTCCTTATCACTGAGGTCTGCCGTGATAGGGGCAGCATCAGTTGACGCCAGAGAAGGTGAGTTTCTTGCGCGACAACGATACTTTTTAGCTCTCCTCACCTCTGCCGTGCTTCCCAGCCTTCCTTTGTTATTCCTTGATCTGCTCAAGGGTGTAAGGGAACGCCAGAGGGTTGCGTGAGACTGTCAGGAAAGCACTTTTAAAGTCGCTCAAGGTATCGGCTATGCGTGGTTTATCCTAGCCGTTCAGTTCCAATATAGGGCTGATAACCATTACTGCGCCATTAAGCATCTCTGAGGCGTCCTGACCTTCATCGCACATCTGAGCGCACGTATGAGCCATGCAGATTCCGATAGGAGTGCTATCAAACTCGAAGTTGTTTGGTTCGGTGGCCATGGTCAGGGCTAGTTCCTGTCGCTGTTCAATGCGTGGATTTTGAGAAGTTTGATTGTGGTGCTCGGTGAAGCACTCAGGGACGTGTTGAGGTATCGAGGCGCTAAGACGTGTTTACGTGTTCACGTCCGGGACAATCTGAATGCTCAAGAAGCGTATTGTCGGGGCACAAGACGGCCTTAACGTGCTCAGGAATCCCGTTAGCGGCCATTCCGAGGATCTCCCGCTCGTATATTCCCCAATCCAGTGACTTGGCCGCATACGTGTTGGAGCCGAGTGCTATTGGCTTGTGACCAATCAAGTGGTCTCGCACCAACTCAGAGCACTCAGAAACCCCGTTGGCTAACGCTGTAGCCATGAACGTGGCGAAACACCGTCGGGCGCTATGAAAGTCTGTTGGGCTCTTGAGGCCGATTGCAGCTTGTCGGAACGTCGCGAATCTCTTGGAGAAGTAGTGACCGCGTTTGTTATCTCGCCCGCCCGGTTGCACTCAGGAAACAGGATGGCGTCGGCACCTGATCCACTTGGCAGGGCGTCCAAGCGCAGCTTAACGATAGCGTAAGCAACAGGATGCAAGGGTATTTCTCGGATCGCGCTCTTGGTTTTACCAACATCCGCCGTGACGCAGATGCTCCAGAGCGTTCTCTTGCCGGGGGCTTTTATCACGCGACCAGCGGTAAGACTCGCAAGCTCGTTTTGACGTGCTCGGGTCAGCAATCCCAGCCGTAACAGATCATGAATGGCACCGCCCCAGCGCCCATTACGGTTGGTTGAGGGATCGGTGGTTAGCAAAGTGACCAGCTCTGGCTCCGTGAAAGGGCGCTTGTCCACGTTGGGTTTGGCTGTCCGTTCAGCTCGTCGTTTCAATCCGCGATGAATGCCCGTCCAAGGCCTCACGATATCGACTAATCCTGAATCAAAAGCCCAGTCCCAGAAGGATTTAAGGCATGAAAGCCTTGCGCCCACCGTCTCAGGGTGAATCCGCTTTTCCTGCAAGAGCCACTCTTTGAAGCCCGATGCATCCCGTTTGCTTATATTAGTCAATGATAATGAGCGGGTATAGTCGTAAGGCGTGTTGCGCCAAGGTTGAGGCGACGCACCAACGCTGGTGAGATACTCGCCCAATTGCCGAAAAGCGAGGCGCTGGCGATCAAGCAACTCGTTGGTGACGATGCCTGTTTGCCCAGCCTGCCAATGGTCAATCAGGGGGCCGAGAGGCTCCTTTACAGGGTGAGCGGCGGCCGCTTTCGGCTCAATCGGAGCAAGCTTTTCGGGCGCTTCCGGGACTGCGACGGGGCGTTGTGAGAGACTGATGTCATGAGGTTTGTCTGCCCATGCAGGAAACCAATCACCTTCCAGTTGCTCCAGTTGCGCGTCTTGTAGCACCTGATTCACTTTGGAGCGCACCAACGCGATCGCGGCATCACGCCTTCGGATTGCTTCGCGGTGGCCCCGTGTTCCGAGTGTACGGACTATTTCGCGGGTGACACCACTTCGAGAGTCAATCGCTTTACCAACGTCTTCCCAACGGGTTTGCGGGATCGTGAATCGGACCGAATACGAGCGTCGACGCAACACCAATTGATACATTGGCTGCCACCAAAATGTGTAACGGTACGTTTGAAGACCATTTTCAAGGCTTCAGTTAACTATTTGAATTGTCTGGAAAATTTCTGCTGGGGCGAACGACGGGGATCGAACCCGCGACAACCGGTACCACAAACCGGCGCTCTACCGACTGAGCTACGTCCGCCACACAGTGAGCTGTCATCTAGAGAATATAGGTAACGTCGTCAATGACCTTCTTTCACATTTGTCCGGTATTTTTATGCCTCAGGACGAAGCCATACACGCAGACGATGAAGGGCTTCTTCCAACAGAGCTGGCTTCTTGCAGAAGGCAAAGCGGACGTAATGATTGGGAGCCGGGCCTGAGGACGGATCATAAAAAGCGGAAACGGGGATAAGGGTAACGCCGGCCTCGACTGTCATGCGCAGGCAGAAAGAGAGGTCGTCTTCATCGGTCAAGGCGGAAATATCCGCCGTGACGAAATAGGTGCTGTCACATGGGAGCGCTTTGAAACCGATCTCCGTCAGGCCTTTTACCAGAATA
>JAAYUA010000219.1 GCA_012517935.1 Acetobacter sp.
CCCCACTGAACGAGGCGGACCGGAACACGTTCTTTGGCGGAACCGAGAAGGGCTACATCGACTACCCTTCTCTTTAATTACGAACAGCTATCTCTCAATGTCTGATTGTAGACATTGAGAGACCCAAAACCGATATTCCGGTTTCCCCCATCATGCCCCTTCGAGCGTATCGGCTGGACGGGGCGGCAGCATATACGCGAGGTAGCGCGACAGCTGCGGCTCCAGTCCGTCGGAAGGAAAGATCCCGGCGATATAACCGTCCGGACGCACGAGTACCCACTGATCGGGTTCGATCCCATATGCTTGGACGATATCGCCACCTTCGTCGATGAATTCATGCCCCGCGCCGATGGTGACGATACGGACACCCGCGATAGCTTATGGCCGATCGTGTGGCTCGTAGCCGAGCAAGGTCCAATGAGTCCCTTGAAAAATCGTGAACAGCCGTGTCCGTTGCCCCGCTTGTCCGAGACAGGGAGTATCGGGTGCGCGATCGCCCGCCTGCACTCTGCAGCTCACCGAACCGGGCATGCTCAATGATGAGCTGCGATAGCCAAGGTCGAGCTGACGCGCTTCGCGATCGCGCCGCATGGTGCCCTGCTTTGCTTCTTCGAGCAGGCGTGTCGAGAGACCAAGCATGTTCGACGCGATCGGCCGGCGCTCATCCTCGTAGCTGTCGAGCAGAGCTTCCGGTGCACCTGCAAGCACAGAGGCCAGCTTCCAGCTGAGATTATAGGCATCCTGCACGCTGGTATTGAGCCCCTGACCGCCGGTTGGCGGGTGAACATGAGCGGCATCTCCCGCAATGAAGACACGTCCGACCCGGTAGCGATCCGCCAGACGCGCATTCATCGCATACACCGATGACCAGGATACCGAGTGGACGACGATATTGCTCCTGCCGGTCCGGGCCCCGATGAGCGCGGTCAGTCCGGCCGGAGACAGGTCGATCTCCCCGTCCAGCGCCACGGGTGCCTGAACCTGGAACAGGTCCGTGCCCGTCAGTGGACAGATCATCACCTGTGTGGCGGGTGAACCGAGCTGGAAACGATGCCAGACGGACCGATCGAGGCCCTCCAGTCGCACATCGGCAACGATTGCACGCACCCCGAGTGCTTCTCCAGGAAAATCAATAGCCAGAGCATGGCGCACGAAACTGCGGCCGCCATCGGTTCCGACGAGAAACCTGGCGCGGATCATATGCTCGTCGGTTTCACCTCCCATCTTCGCCGTTACGCCATGTGCGTCCTGTTCAAATCCGGTCAGCCGCATGCCGAAGCGAGGATAATGCCCAAGCTCGGCAAGCCGTTCCCGCATGACGGCTTCGGTTGCGAACTGCGGCAGCATCAGCGGCGCGGGATAAGGTTCGGAGGGAGTCCGCAAGACTTCCGCCTCCGTCAGAAGCGACACTTTATGGGTTCCATCAGGACGATATTCGCACAGTGACGGATAGGGGCCTCCTGCCGCCGCCACGCGGTCGACGAAGCCGAGATCTTCGAAGATCTCCATTGTCCGAGGCTGGATGCCTTTCCCACGGGATCCGCTGAACGGTTGCGCGTTCTGCTCGATCAGTCGGAACGAAACCCCGCGTCGGGCGAGGTCAATCGCAAGTGTCAGGCCTGCGGCCCCCGCACCCGAGATCAGGACGTCTGTATCGAAGGACACTGGCAACTCCGCGAATCAATGTGTAATATTCACGTATCTCAGATCAGCGCTCAGGACAACAAAACGCGTGAATAATGCACATGATTCTGACATCTTGCGCGGACTGCATGCCGCGATCATCGATCTGGTCGATGAAATCAACCGGCCGCGTCGGGATGATCGACTGATTGAAGAGGCGGGCATTCCGCTGGATCGCGCCCTGTTCCCACTTCTGGCGCGCGTATGGCGTTACGGTCCTATCGGTGTTGTTGAACTCGCGGACCGAACAGGGCGTGATCATACGACGATCAGCCGACAAATGACCAAGCTGGAAGAGCTGGGCCTTATCAGGCGCCACCCGTCTGCAACGGACGGGCGTGTTCGCGAAGCGACCGTGACTGGAAAGGGACAGGAAATGGTAGACCTGCTGAATGCGGCCCGCCAGAGGTTGGCGAACCGCATTCTCGTCGACTGGACGGATGCTGAGCTGGATCAGTTACAGACGCTTTTGCGACGCTTCGCTGACGACTTGATGCGATGATAAAGCCAGTGAAAATTTCAAATCGGTTGCTTCCCTCATAAAACTTTATGTCGTCTTCAAGAATGAAGCGGATGGGCGACAAACGTCTTCATGTTGGTTGTTCAGATGGTCCGACTAATGTCCTCCGCTGCGGACATGTTGGAGTGAAAGTTCAATCTCCGGATTGAATAATGTCTGTTCTGTAGTGTTCTTGTTTAGACGCGGTCAGTCCGCAATGCTCACGTGACCAAAAAGCGTGTGCTGCTGGAAGCGAGATATCAACCTAATCGGCATTGCAACCTATGTGGTCGACTGCGCCATGATTTCGGACACTGACACACATGACATTGTGTGAAATCAAAAGGCGCAGAGTATTTCGCCGGTTTCTGAAATGTGAATCACATTAGGGGGTGTTGTTCTGTTTTCGGAGTTTCATGTTGGTCATCGAACAATGATTGTACGGTCAGACTACGAAACTGTGGCCGTACGCCTAATGGTCGCAAGCATCTTTTGTCTTATCAATCCGCTGATGGGGCGTATCAAATACCAGTAAGGTGTAAATTTCCGCTTCGCTTCGGCATCAAGACAACAGACGCGGGTTTCGGTGGCAAGGCGTGTCCGGCTGTTAGCGAGACATTCGACAGAGAAGTTTAAAGCCAGCCTGGCAGCCCCATGGGCATTGAAATTCAGGAAGTCTTCACTGTTTTGCAATGAAACCTGTCCATAGTCTGCCTGCCAGAAGCGGCCAGTGAGGCCAAACACCGCTTCACTATCCTCTAAATAATCGAGAAGAGTAAAGTTTTTCAGACTGAAGGGACGTTTCGTTGGGAGTGAATTTCCTTTGATGCGATTGATGAATTTGTTGGGAAATTCCCGAATGGCAATAGCTGCTTGAATGATCGGGTCATTATCTGGCTGATAGTTGATCGCGGCCCGAAGCACATCAGAAGCTTGTGCGCTTATTTCCAGCGTGTGTCGTTCGCGGAACTGAAAGCTCGGGACATATTTATCTATAAGCATTATTTTGGAAATCTCTGTGTTATTTTGAACTCGGAAATGCTGGCGCAATAAATTGCTGGTTGAAAGAGCTTTGGCTCAGTTTCGCCAACACCTGATGATAATAAATGACAACATTTTGTCGATGCGTGAACGTCGGGCCGTTGACTGATGAAAGCTCGGCATACGGAACGTGTCGCAAGCTCACAAGAAGAATGGACGTGTCCCGGTTGAGTTCCGGGCTGTACGGTTTGCTCATTATGGCTACGAGGTCATCTGGGCATGCGCCTGTGC
>JAAYUA010000034.1 GCA_012517935.1 Acetobacter sp.
CACTCGAAAAGATTTCTTTGTGCGTAACATCAGAAACAGACGTGCTTGATGTCGCGATCATCAGAACATTCTGGAAAATTCTTCCGGATTCTTCATCCGCGAAGCACAGATAAATTGTTCACAAAACATTCGACCTCCATGTGATCCATTTCGCAACGGAAGGCTTTTCACGACACGTCATTTATGAAACGTGAAGATCATTATAAAATCTTAGAATTTTAATTTTTTCTAAATATTTTAACGTGAAAATAGACAGTATTCTTGAACAGGAACTGTCATCATGCGCGTTCTGGAAGCGACCCGACTCATATCTACCGGCGTTCTGGCCCCCGAAATCTTATGGGGCATCACAACAATGACTGAACGCGTTACGATTTCTCTTTTGCTCGGACGTCCAGATTTCCTGCCATCAGCTGCCAACACACCACATCTTGCGTGGAAACAGCTCAACGCCAGACAAAGAGACCTTGTCATGCGTCGCGCACCTGCGCGCGTCCGACGCTGCCTTCCAGGCTATATATCCGCTGTCCCCGCATCAGGAAAACACCATTCCCAAAAAGAGAAATAACACTCCGGATCTACGATTCCAGAAATGTCAGGATACGCGATTACGATTGTCTGCGAGACATGATGGCAAATCCGGCGTGACCACTGATATGATTTCCAGGGCAATGCCAGAGTAGAAATCAATTCCCTGAATCGCCATAAAGACCGATATCAAGATGTTTCCCGTTTGAATAATTGACGCCTTTTACGCGGCCGAATTCAACCAGAGAGACATCTGATCCAGCCAATCCTTTACGGAATTCGTCTTCGGATCGACGATCGATCAAAACCAGTGTGCAGGAACGATTTTTCTTCATGGCCGCTACTGCATCGGGCACACCTTTCAACTGAACATCGCCATGCATCATGAAGACCAGACTTGGTTCAGAAAATGATATCGAGATCACTTGTGTCTGCGGGCACGGGCGATACTCTTCAACCAGTTGAGCCAGACGTGGCGCCAGCCAGATCGAGTGCAGCCCGGGAATCACCGACAGGAACAATCCCGCATAAATGATGATTGCCATTCCCATGGCCCCCATCGCCCCCTGCCAGACGCGTCCCTTTATAATTTCCCGCAAAACAATAAACAGCAAAGGCAAAGACCCGGCAGTCGCAATCCAGGCTGACAGCGGAACATGATGTTCCAGAACCCATGAGAGAACGACACCCGCACAGATCAAAGCCAGCCCGAGAAGAGCCCATAAAGCTCCATAAAGACCAATCAAAACACGGGCTGTACGGGATTTCGGACGAATATCCTCACCGTGCCAGGCCCGGACAAGAATAAATCCGGTCAACAAAGCAACCGCCGGCCAGACGGGCATCACGTAATGAGGAAGCTTCGTTGCAATCAGTTCAAACACCATCCAATGCGGGATGATCCAGCACAACAGGAATCGGACAGCAAAATTCTTTCGGGCGGCAAAAATCGCTGGCACCGACATGACCGCGAACAGGGAACCCGGCCAGAAAGTCAGAAGGAAGACGAGGATATGATATCCGGGCGGAAGACCATGTGCTTCCTGACCATGACCTATTTTCCCCAGAAAGTTGCGTCCGACAGCACGGCTGAAAAATTCACCATGACTGACAACATCAATCGCAACACACCACGGCAGGACCACCAGCAACATCACCAGCCAGCCCCATGCGGGCCGAAGACGTTTCCACCATGAGCGATCGCGTTCAGCAATCCAGAGACCCAGAATCGTTCCAAAACCCGGAATCAGAATGACCGGCCCCTTGAGCATCAAGCCACAGCCAAGAGCCGCCCACCACCCCAAAGCAGTCAGAAGCGAGGTTTCCCGATTCGCATTGCGATCCAGCAAAACACGCAGGAGCAATGACTGAACCAGCATCACCATCAGCAACAGAACGCTGTCGATGGTCGCCATACGCCCTTCGGCCGTGACCAGCACCGAAGTAACCAGCAAAGCAGCCCCAGTCAGACCCGCCGCCCTGCCGAACAAAAGCGCACCTATCCGTGCTGTCAGGACAGCAGAGGCAACGATCGCCAGAAGAGATGGAATCCGATAAGGCCAGACCTGCCAGAAATTCTGCTTCCCCGCCGCAGAAACTGCGACTGATTCCAGCCAGTAAATGCCCGCAGGTTGCAGGTAACGGGGTTTGTCCTGAAAGCGCACATCAACGAAATTGCCACTGCCCAACATCTGGGCGGTCGCTTCCATATAACGCGGTTCATCACGATCAAAAGGGGGAATGCTCGCGCGCCCGGGCAGGAAAAGACAGAAAACACCCAGAGCAAAAAACAGCAGGCGGAGACGCCATTTTCTGTCGCGCTGATCTTTTGGGGAGCCCGTGGCTTTCTTCCGAAGAAAAGACACCAGCGCTCTCACCATTCCTTCACATTACCAGGCAGACGCGTGCGATTACGCAGCCAGATCACACCCAGAAGGTCGCGGACTCCGACAACAGCACGTCCAAAATTGGTATATTTCGACTGGCCATGCAGACGAGAACGATGCCTGACCGGACGACACAATAACGGAACGCCATAAACAGACATAAGTGCCGGCAGAAAACGGTGAAGGCCCTCAAATTGAGGAAGCGCGAGAAAATCCTCTCGCTGAAACAGCTTCATCGGCGCCCCGGTATCCGGACAACGATCCTGCAGAATACGCTGTCTCAGACCATTCGCGAAACGGGTTGCTATACGGCGCGACAAACGATCATTGCGGCGCGGCCTGGTTCCCACCACAAGCGGCGGACGACCTTTAGCAGACACAGCCAGATCAAGAAGAGCTGGAATTTCTGCTGGATCATCCTGCCCATCACCATCCAGCGTGGCAATCCAGCGGCCACGGGCCGCGGCGATCCCAGTTTTCAGTGCAGAAGATTTTCCACAACGCCTGTCATGACTCAGCACTCGAAGCTGACGCATCGAACCAATATCAGACTCTTCACGAATCTGGCGCAAAACATCTGCCGTAGCATCGTTGCTGCCATCATCGACAAATATGATTTCGGTCTCAGGAAGCTGAGAAAGAGCCTGAGAAATCTCCCGACATACAGAGGGAAGATTCTCGGCTTCATTCAGAACTGCAACGACAATACTCAGAACAGGGACAGGTCCCGCCGAAATATTTTCCATATGGCCCGATGTTGCAGTCACAAGGGAAACTTCGCTCAGGCCACGCGCTTCGTCAAGGCAGACGGAAGAGCAGCAAGAGCATCATCAATCAGTTTTTCGTTCACAGCAGGAACAGACTGTTCGATCAGCTTATGAGACGCAGCAAAAGCCGCTTCGATGGCAGCGACACGGACTTCATCAACAGCAGCACGTTCTGCCGCAGCGATACGATCCTGAGCCTGCTTCTCGCGCTGACGAATCAGATCCTCGGCTTCAGTCCGGGCACGTGCTGCCATTTCCTCAGCCTGAACGCGGGAATGCTCAACAACTGAACGTGCCTCGACCAGAGCCAGTTCACGATCACGCTTTGCATCTTCAAGCATCTGTTCGGCTTCACGACGAAGGCGAGCTGCTTCATCAAGATCCTGACGCACGCCATTGGCGTGTGCGTCCAGAAGTCCGGCAAGAGGAGTCCAGACTTTCTTCCCGAACAGAACAAAGAACAGAACGAGAGAAACGGTGAACCAGAAACCCGCTTCGTGGAAAAGGCTGGACACGGGACTTTCCCCTCAGACACAAAAACCGGAAGACCCGAACATTCGGCTTCCGCTTTTCCTGTTAAAATATTTCCGCCGTCCGGCGAACCGGAAACGGCGGGATCGCAGGGCAGAAACCCTGCTTCAGACAGAACTCGCTGGCAGTGCTGCAAGCACCGCAGCTTCATCCGGCTTCACACCAGTCATGCGACTGACAATCAGTGAAGCTGTATCAGCAGCAGCAGGCCTCAAAGCTTCAAGAGCACGACGACGACCTTCAGCAACAGCCGCTTCAGCAGCAGCAATATCAGCTTCCAGCTTTGCGTTCATGTTGGCCAGACGCTCCGCAACCGCTGCACGCTCTGCATCCAGAACCTGCTCGACATGGGCCTGAGCCTCTGCCTGTGCTTCACGACGCGCCTTCAGAAGCTCGGCAACAGCAACGTCTGCTTCGCTTTTTGCATTGCGCGCAAGCTCAAGGTCACCGGCAATCCGGTCACTACGGTTTTTCAGAACCGTACCGACTTTCGGCAGAGCCCAGCTGCGCAGCGCGAGAAAAAATATCAGAAAGATCACGCCGCCCCACATGACCTGACCAAGGGTCAGGGGGTTGGCGAAATCAAGCTGTGGCATCCCCGTTGCGTGCGCGGCAGGAGTTCCAGCGAACAGGACTCCGATGCCGGACAGCACAGCCGGGACAATGCCGGTACGGGCAGTCTTCAAAGCACGCACGGGTTAACCCCCAGAATCAGACGAAGAGGATCAGGAAGGCGATCAGCAGTGCGAACAGAGCAACAGCTTCCGTCAGCGCAAAGCCGAGCATGCCAAGGCCGAACACATGCGGGCGGGCAGCCGGGTTGCGAGCAATGCTGGCAACGAGGGTTGAGAAGATGTTGCCAAGGCCAATGCCAACGCCTGCGAGGGCGATTACAGCAATACCGGCACCGATTTCGCGAGCAGCAGCGATGTCCATTTTGGTTATTCCTTAACTTCAGATCAAGATGGAGGCAGTCAGGAGGGGGCCCTGTTGTCAGTGAGCGACGGCTTCCCTCAGGTAAATGCAGGTGAGGATGGCGAACACATACGCCTGCAGGGCCCCCACCAGCAATTCAAGACCCACCAGCGCCATGTTGATGACAAGCGGGCCAACCGCCAGAACGTCGCCAATGAAACCAAGGCTGGCAAGCATGACAACGAAGCTGGCGAAAATATCGAACATGACGTGTCCGGCAACCATATTCGCAAACAAACGGATCGAAAGGCTGACAGGACGCGACAGAAAGGACAGGATCTCAATCGGCACAAGCAGCGGCGCGAGCCATTTTGGCGCGCCAGCAGGCATGAAATGCGCGAAGAAATGCAGACCCTGAACCTTCAGGGATACGATCACCGCAAGCACGAACACCATCAGAGCCATCGCGAACGTCACGGCGATATGGCTGGTGTAGGTGAAAGCAAATGGCAGCATACCAAGATAGTTGCCGGCCATGATGAAGAAGAACAGGGAGAAGATGAACGGGAAGAAACCAGCGCCTTCCGGGCCGATCGTATCAACCGCCATCTTGCGGATGAACTCATAGCAGAGTTCAGCAGCTGACTGGAGACGACCTGGAACAATCGCTGCCGGCTTCATCCCGAAATACAGGAAGGCCAAGACCAGACAGCAGGCCACCGCCATATAGATCGGAGACTGGCTGAGATTCAGGGCTACACCCAGATCACCCAGGATGGGGTGAAGCTCGAATTGCCCGAGCACGTCAATCGTTGAACCGCTCGCCAACACTCATCTCCTCAACCAGCACAATGTCCGCCGTTCTTCGGCGCGACAGTCAGGACTGCGTGGTATCATCCGGCGGCCGAAACAGGCGCCAGACGTTCAGCACTCCAGAAGCCCCGCCCATAAATGCGAACAGGATGAGGAAAAGAGCACGAAAGCCAAACCATCGGTCCAGCCCCCAGCCAATAGCACACCCAACGACAAGCGCAGCAACCATTTCAGTTCCTGCTCTCAGGGCCAGACCCGCAAGCGACGCACTATCGTCATCCTGCGATACCGGCTGTTCCTGAACGATTCCCTGACGCCGCTCAGCAGCATTCAGACGCTCATCGAAAGAATTATGTTCCTCAGCCATCCGCACCTCCAGTCGGGTGCACGCGCTTGCTAACGATATGGCAATTTTCTGTCAAGCAAACCCTCATCTTTCACGCATTCTTCCCGGATTTTTTTTCATTCCCCGATCCCTGCATTCCCACACGCAAAGCAGCCGGAACAAGAAATCCCCCCTTTTCCTGTTCCTCAACGCAAAACCACACCATAGATTTCCACAAGAAATTTTCAGTTCCCACAGAAAACCACACTGAATGCGGGAGAAAATTTTACGCCGTCTCGCAGCCACACAGCCAGACATATTTTGTCACACATTCAATCCTTCGCTTCGGCCTTTATCCTTTGCTTTTCAGGCGTCATGATCGCTCAACAAGATGAGGGAAAAGACACAGATGAAACGTCTCCTTGTGCAAATCCTGTCACGCTTCATCGCAACCGGCACCCTGAAAGTGACATGGCCGGACGGCAGCACATCCATCTTTCGCGGCGCAACCGAAGGCCCCTCGGCAGCACTGATCATCAGAACGACCGAAGCCATACGGCATCTGGTTTTCAACCCGGCTCTGGCGTTTGGTGAGGCCTGGATGGACGAAACCATCGAGCCGGATGGCTGTACGCTTTATGATCTTCTCAACCTCCTGATGATCAACAGCATGGGGCGGGGACATATTCTGGAAGAGGCGGCTTCCATCCTGCGCTATGCCCGGCGCACATGGATCCAGTTCAACCCGGTGCAAAGATCCCGCAAAAATGTGGCCCATCACTATGATCTCGATGGCCGCCTCTACAATCTCTTCCTCGACAAGGATCGCCAGTATTCCTGTGCCTATTTCAAAACAGGCAACGAAACGCTCGACGAAGCACAGGAAGCAAAGAAGCATCACATCGCATCAAAGCTCTGCCTGTCGCGACCGGACATGGAAGTGCTCGATATCGGATGCGGATGGGGCGGAATGGCACTGACGCTCGCCCGTGATTATGGTGCCCGCGTCACCGGCATCACCCTGTCCACCGAACAGCTCGCCTGGGCTCGCAATCGGGCGGAAGTCGAAGGGCTCAGCCACCGCGTTCGATTTGAACTGCTCGATTATCGTCTGGTGCGCAAAAAATACGACCGGATCGTGTCCGTCGGCATGTTCGAACATGTCGGGATCGCACATTACGATGATTTTTTCATGAAAATACGGGACATCCTGAATGACGACGGCGTAGCCGTCATTCATTCAATCGGTCGCAATGATCGTCCCGGCACCACCAATCCCTGGATCGATAAATATATTTTCCCAGGGGGATATTCCCCAGCGCTCAGTGAAACATTCGCAGCAATCGAAAAATGCGGGCTCTGGGTGACAGACTGCGAAATCCTTCGCCTGCACTATGCCAGAACCCTCCGCTTATGGCGGGAACGTTTCGCTGCCGGACGCGAAAAAGCCAAGGCACTTTATGATGAACGTTTTTGCCGAATGTTCGAATTCTATCTTGCCGGTGCAGAACTTTCATTCCGCGTGCAGGGACATATGAATTTTCAGATTCAGTTGACACGCGCAATCGACGCCGTGCCGTTCACCCGGGATTACATGATGGATGCAGAAACCAACGCTTCATCACACCACTTCATTGAGAAGACCTGAAGCCCCATTTCGTAATTTTTCTATATTCTCACGTAGAATATCACAGACGCGATATTCATACATCGAACTTTCACCTGCCTGATGTGGTGTCACAACCACATTCGGCAACATCCAGAAAGGCGAAGATTCAGGCAATGGCTCATCAATGAATGTATCCAGCCCGGCTCCACCAATTCTGCCTTCCGTAAGCGCAGCCACAAGATCAGCCTCAACCACCAGACCGCCACGTCCCACATTGATCAGTGTCGCATCAGCTTTCATCGCCTTCAGAAGCTGTGCATTCACAAGACCACGCGTGTCATCCGTCAATGGGCAGGCCAGAACGAGATAATCCGCCGATTTCACAACATCAGACAGACTGTCATCACCAACAAACCTAACCCCATCCAACCCGGACGCGGCTTCGACATTGCGCCGCACGACCGTCACCATAGCACCCAGCGCGCGGCACAATGACACCAGATGCTGGCCAATCGCTCCATATCCAACGATGACAATGTGGCTGTTGTAAATTTCCCGACGCCGCAACTCGACATCCAGCCTGCGCCATAATTTCTCTTTCTGATCATCGCGTGCCATCGGCAGATGTCTGGCAAAACCCAGCATGAGCGCCAGCGCATGCTCCGCCACCGCGATCGCATTCGCTCCTCGGGCATTGCATAACCGGATATCCCGCGCACGGATGGCGTCCAGATCGAACTGCTCGACTCCGGATGTAACACTCTGGATATAACGCAGCCTTGAAGAGCCTTCGAGAAATTCATTCTGCCAAAGCATTGTCAGCAGAATATCGGCTTCTGGCAAAAATTGTCCTGCTTCACGACGGCTTGCCACCTGCACACATTCCACAGCTTCACCCCATGACGAGATGATACCCTTGAAATCAAAAACAGGATGAATCGCCAGAATACGCGGAACAGATGGAAAATTTTCAGTCATGTCGCGGCATCCTTCCCAATCCCTTACAGGTGAAAGACGATATCCCGGAATGCCGCCTCAATCAGCCTCCGGACGAACGTGCAAGCCATGCACGCGCAAGCACGTCAAACTCAGCTACAGAAAGCGTTTCAGCCCGCCGGGTTCCATCAATCCCGCCAGCCGCGAGCAGATCATCACCCCCCAGCCCTTTCAGAGAACCACGCAGCATCTTCCTGCGCTGTCCAAAAGCCGCTGCCGTCACCTTCTCCATCGCACGAAAGAGTTCGGGAGTCGGCTGCTGCGCATGGGGACGAATCACAACAACAGCGGACCACACCTTTGGCGGCGGCGCAAAGGCGCCGGGTGGAAGACGCATCACCATCGCGCAATCAGCGCACCATTGGGCAATCACCGCCAGACGGCCATAATCCGATGATCCAGGCGCTGCACAGATCCGCTCGACGACTTCAAGCTGGAACATCAGCGTAAGACGTTCCCACTCAACCGCTTGGCGCAACCAGCCGATCAGCAAGGGAGTGCCAACATTATAAGGCAAATTGGCAACGATATGGCGGGGAGCACTGCACAGGCTGGTCAAGTCAATGCTGGTGGCATCACCTTCAACAATGCGCAGACGTCCCGGATGAGCGGCCGCGAGTTCATCCATGACAGCAATGGCGCGGGAGTCCAGCTCCACAACCGTGACCCCATCGGCATCACTATCGATCAGCGCACGTGTCAGCCCGCCAGGTCCGGGTCCGACCTCAATCACATGCCGTCCCTTCAGCGAACCGGCAAAGGAGGCGATTTTGGAAGTAATTCCGGGATCCAGCAGAAAATGCTGTCCCAGAGAACGACGCGCATCAAGACCATGGCGGGCAATAACATCCGCCAAAGGCTCACGGGATATAGAAACAGGTTCGGACAGGGGATTAACTCAGCTGTTACTGCGCATCTGGATCACTGCGCGACGGCGCAGATCACGGTCAAGCTGACGGGCCGTCTGCTCAACACGCTCATTCAGAAGCTGGTCTGCAATTTCATTGGGCGTGCGGGCGGCAAGATTCTTCGTCTCGCTCTTACAGAGCATCAACAGATCAATTCCCTCTCCGGACACCAGAGGACGCGTGACCTGACCCGGTTTCAAACTGGAAAGGACCTGACGCATCTGCGGATTGAGGCGCTCAAGCTGGAGCTGCCCCGGATCAGATGGGCGCACTTCACCCAGCTTCTTGTTGGCCTCAGACATCTCGTCACAGGAGTGGACGGACTTACTGATTTTCACTGCATTTTCGAGGGCAGCCCGCTGCTGCTCCGTCGGATTGCTGGGGTCCAGCGGCGATGAGAACGGCAGGAAGGCCTGCCGCAATGTCAGCATGGTACCGGGCTGATGACCCAGAACGCGTTTACCCCCGACAGTCGCAATCACGTAACCACCCGCCACGCGGATAGGATTGGATATCGCTCCGATCGGCATCTGACGGATCATCTCAACCACCTGCGGGTCAAGACTGTCCTCCTGCACCCATCCCATCGAACCACCATCCAGAGCACTCTGGGCCTGCGAAAACTGCGCCGCCACGATCGGGAATGGTGCACCACGACGCAATTGCTGAATAATGGTCTCTGTAAACTGAAGCTCGCTTTCCGTATGCCGCGGATCTTTGACCGGCACGAATATCTCACTGATGAGATATTCATTACGACCTTCTTCCCGCTCCATGGCTTCAGTACGCTGGGCGATTTCCTTGGACGTAATACGCGCCCGCGATCCCATTTCCTGCCGCAGAACCTGTACCCAGCCAATCTGCACGCGAATCTGGTCAATCAGCGTCCCAAGAGAAACACCATCCTGCTCCAGATGCCTTCTGAGTGCGTCAGGCTCCATCCCGTTGCGTTTCTCGATCCCGGAAATCGCATTCGCAATCTGTTCTGGGGTAATATTGATATGGCGGGACAGAATCTCCTGTGTCCGCAACTGCTCATCTATCAACTGACGAACAATCTGGGGCCTGAGACGTTCCATGACGTCCGGGCTGATACCGATTCCGGTCGAAAGCGCGAACAGACGTCCACGCGCATCGACCGAACGCTTGGTCAGCGGAATGCCGTTGATGATCCCCAGAATATTATCTTCCGGCTGACCGGCATCTGCTTTTTTCGCGGCAGGCGCCTTGGCATGTTCCTGCGCGGCATGAGCCGACAGAACAGGCGACACCGCCAGCAACGCAGTCAAAGCGAAGACAGACCCCGCAGAAGAAAAGCTTGAACGCATTACCAGCAGACTCTCACCTGAATTCCGGCCCGGGAACCAAGGCCATAAAAGCTCACTTTATCCCTAGCGGAGCGGAGAGGATTTTTGAAGGTCTGTCTCGCCCGCCGCAGATCATTTGATTCCAAAGGCACCGATTGTCTTCAATGTCAGCGTGAACAGGAACGAAGAGTTCCGCTGCTGACCACCGATCGTCGTGTACTGCTTCAGATACATGAAATCGAACCCGAAGCAGTCATTCTGATAGCCAATATTCGCCCCCAGAGAGACGAACTGCTTCCTGGAAAGAGAACGACGGGCGAAACCTGAAGCGTGCCACGATTCCCAGTTGGTGGAGACACCACCCGTGATCTCGTTCATCTTCCTGTAATAAAGATTGGTGGGTGACCCGTCCCGATAGTCCTGAGCATAGTAGTAAAAAGGCGTAACAGGCTCGTAAACATATCCGCCATTCAGGGCGAAATGCCTGACATTGGCACTGAACAGGGCATCACCGAAATCGAACTTCCCTGTCTGTGGTGAAATCCGGCCACGCGCCACAAACTGGAAATGCTGATTCGGTGCCACGCGCGCACGGCCGACAACATCCGAAATATGATGATCAAGACCCGAGTAAGGCAGCCGATCACGCTGGATATGTTGCTGGAAACTCTCGCCGACCAGAACATCGACGACATGACCATTCCACGTCCATGATCCATGCACACCGACATTGGCCCGCAATCCGCCATCAAGACGATCCGTCCCCTGCCAGCGATTCAGTGAAAACAGCGTCGAATCCGTGAATTCATAGGCAAAACTGTCTTCATTCGGCAGCAGATTGCCCGAGCCGTCACCCGTATTGGGCGCATAGATCGCCTGAACAATCGGCTCCAGAATCTGCGATCCATGCCCACGCGCAAAACTGCGCAGGAACGGCCAGTTCATCTTCACAGCGACAGTGGGAAGCACCTGCCCACGTGTCACACTCTGCCTGCTGACATAATAGTTTGGCTGCTGCCACAAATTGGAGGCGTGATAGAGCATCGAATCCAGACGAAGCGTCAGGAGATATTTCTGCCCCCAGCTGTTGAGGAATGGCCTGTCCCAATGCATGGCCAGTTCACCACGCTGATCTCGGGTTCCGTTGCTGCGATAAACATCGAAATCACGCGTTTCAAGGCCGAAACGTCCGCCCAGAGCGTCAGGCTGTCCCAGAAATGCATACTGATAAGCTGGCAGCACGAACGGCAGCTGGCTGTCATGCATGACACCGCGGTTCAAACCCTGATAAAACTGCGTGTCGACGCGGGAGTAGGACCCGGTGCCAAATCCCTCCAGATAGGCATTCGAATTCAGCGTGTCCTGGCCATAACCCTGCAAACGATAGTCACGCATATAGTTGGCAGAAGTCGCCAGACGCACATTTACACCGGCACGCCATTCACGTGAAATCGTCGCCCGCCCCTGAAGATCGATAAATCCCTGGATGCCGTTACTTTTCTGACGTTTGACTTCCTCGCCAAAGCCGTTTCTGTACCCTTCCTGGGACAATGTATCGTAAGCAAGCGCCCCCAGAATCTTCAGCGATCCAAAATTCAGGCTGTTACGATATTGCGCCTTGAGCTGTGGTCCGGTTTTTGTCGAAACCAGCAACTGCGTCGTCAAATCAGACTGACCATCGATCACCCAGTAATACGGGATCGTGAAGTAAGTCCCAAGATAACGGTCATGCGGGGTAATCCCCGGCATCAGAAAACCGCTCTTTCGTTTGGCTGAAGGATCGACCATCGAGAAAAACGGAAGCCAGACAACCGGCACGCCGAGAATGTCGAAATAGGCATCCCGGAAGTCGATACGCTGATGCTCAAGATCCTGCGTCGCGTCATAAGCCCGAAATTGCCAGAATGGCGCACGGGAAGGATCCTTCTGACAGATAATGCAGGCCGTATAGACCGCACGACTCATATCGTTGATCTTGCCGTTCGTGCGTCGCAGGCCGTTGGCTGCAAACCGCGCATTATCTTCCATAAGCGTGCTGATCTTCATCATCACGCCATCGCGCATACTGCCCGTCAATTCGGCATAATCGGAAAAGAGAACCGATCCGTCAGGCTGCGTCGAAGCCACATGCCCTTTCGCCACCACAATGCCGGTGTTGCGATCATAGGTCATGGTGTCCGCCCGCATGACGCGATCACCCTGCCAGACCTGAACATTGCCGGTCCACGTGACAATAGCGGCATGCTCATCATAACTGACATGATCCGCCTGGAACGTCACAGGCTCATCAGAAGATGAGGTTTTCCCCGTATTGACGTGCAGTGGCTGCGCCCTGAACTGCGCGTGCGCCACTCCCGGCAACATCACAAGAAGTGCGGAACCACCCCCGCAGAAAACCACCGTACGCAGCAGCATCTGTCGCCATGACAGCGAGTTGCGCGTTTCACGGGAAACGATCTTTTTCAATCCGCGAAACGCGAGATATGTGTCACCGACGTCCAAAATTCAGCCGTCCTCCAGATGCAGCAACAGAGCAACAGCAAGGCATAGCCCGCCCCCCGCAGGCGCCCACGCCGCAAGAAGCGGGGGCAGCGCCCCTGAATTACCAAACTGTTCCGCAACTTTCGAGACCGTGAACAGCAGAAATCCAGCGCCGATACCTGAACCGATCATTCTTGCAATGCCACCACGGCGGGTCGGACGCATTGAAAATCCGGCAGCCACCAATGTCATCGTGCCTGCCAGAATGGGAAGGGCAAGCAGAGTCTCAAAATGCAGACGATGGCGAATGGACGAAAATCCAGAGCGCTCAAGCAGCGCGATAAATCCCGGCAAGGCCCATACTGACAACGCATCAGGGGAAGCAAAACTTTCCTGAACACGCTGCAATGTCAGATCCGTCGGAAGACGCAGCGTCTGCTTATCAGATGCACGTTCATAAGGCCGCATCGAACGGGCGTCCGTCAACTCCCAATGACCCGACTCCAAACGACCGGAAGGCGCTTCAACCCGCATGACCAGATGATCATGGCTATCAATTCTGAAAATGCTGACCTGCCCGATCAGAAGATGATCGTCCTTCAGATGCGTATCCCGGGCATGGAAAATTGCGACACCCTTCGGATCAAACTCCTGATCCATCTGCCTGAGCCAAAGATCATGCCCATTGAGAACCAGAGGACCACCACCAGTCTTCAGATACTGGTTATCGAGGGCCTCCGCCTTTGCATACATGCTCGACGATAAAGGAGATATCACTGCTGTCGTGAATGCTCCCAGCAGCAGCGCACAAGCCAACGGGGAGGCCAGAAACTGCCATGCCGAAATGCCCGCCGCGCGTGCAACGACCAGTTCCGATGAGCGTGTCAGCCGCCAGAAACACAGAATTCCGCCCAGAAGAACGCCAAACGGCAGGATTTCCATCATGAAATAAGGAATATGCAGCAGCGCGATAAAGGAAACGAGGCTGGTCGGAACGTCTGGCTTGGTCGCAACGCGGCGCAGCAGATCGATGAAATCGAACAGACAAACGATGCCCGTCAGAAACGCAATCATCGCCAGAATCGAAAACATGAACTGCCGGGCGATATACCAGGAGAAGGTAACAGCGACGGTCACACTCATGCTCCCATGTCGTCGGAGGCAACGGACGGCATAGACGCAGCAACGCGCCATTCGGGCCAGAACAGCAGAAACGCACAGACAAAAGACGGCAAAGCCGCTTCAATCGCAATCAGCGGCAACAGCAACGTGTTCCGTCCCGCCAGATTCTGAAGCAGCAAACCCAGCGCCAGACATCCGACGACACTCATCACCGAGACAAGAGGTCGCACCAGATTCCCATGACGTGAAAAGGCCCCTCGCAAGACCGCCACCAACGCAATCATGGCATAGGAAAAAGCCGTGAGAGGTGACGTCAATCGACGCCAGCCTTCAACCATCAACTTCCCATGGTCGCGCTTGCTCACTCCCGGCGCAGTGCCCGACAACAACTCACCCAGCGACATTTCAGCAGCATCGCGGTAACGAACCTCGTCTTTTTTCTGCGACGACAGATCCAGCGTATTGCTGTGAAACAACAGCATCGTCAGACGCCCGGTCTGCCGGTCGATCGCCTGACGGGAACCATCATAAAGCACCACCCGGGGCTGATCATTCACCACGACGATCGTTCCGCGCTCCGCCAGAATCGTAGCCGGAGAAGAAGGATCCCGATCATCTTCCACGATGATCCCCCGAAGCATCCCTTCCCGATCTTTTTCACGCACATAAACCGTCAATGTGTCGGAAACATGCGTAAAAACACCTTCCTGCAACATGAAAGCCGCAATCTTGTTTCTGATCTGAAACTCGAATTTACGAAAATGCTGATAGGAAACAGGCACCAGCCAGAGATTGAGAATCAGCGTCAGGGTCGTCGCAATGGTCGCACAGATCAGTCCGGGCCGCGCCAATGCCCAGGAAGACAGCCCGGCCGCACGCATCACCGTCAGTTCACGGTCACCCACCAGACGCTGATAAATAAACTGCATCACCACAAAGGTCGTGATCGGCAGAATCACCGCCACGAAGGACGGAAGCATCAGGCTGGTCAGTTCCAGAAAAACACGCAGGGACAAGCCGCGATCAACCACCAGCGACACGAATCGTAGCGATTGTGTCAACCAGATCAATGCCGCAAGACCGCCTGTCGTCGCCAGAAGCGCCACAAGCAGTTGACCGAGAACATAACGGTCGAAAGTCAGAAGACCGAATGCAGGCAGGGAACGGGCAGCGCGTGACGACGCAGGAGTGGACATGCAATCCTTCTTACTCTCTCCTGCGCCGAGCGCAAACGTGATGTTTTTTTCAGGTTGTTACAGACCGATGAGCAGCCTGCGCTCGATATTCTTTCTTCACAGCCGCAGCCGCCCTATCATAGACGAAAGGCAGACAGGCATATCGTCGCCCAAGGGTCACAGGCTGCACGGCATGCAACAGGCTGCATGAGAAAATGACCGCACTGCCGGCATCAACTTCGATCGCCTGCCTTCCGAACTCCGGGAAAACCAGACCGCCTCCGTTGAACCCGCGATTCAGCGTGATTGATACCGCAAAGCGCCGATGTGCCGTAGCCCCGATCGTATTATCCCGATGCGGCCCGAAACACCCACGATCCTCCGCGTCGTAACAGGACAGAAGCAGTCGATCGAGCTCTGATACGGTGAACTGGAAAACCTTATGTATCTCGGGAACAACCCGGCGAATCAGTCTGGCCTGAATCTGCCGCACAAGTCCGGAATCCCGCACCGGGCAATCACGCCTCCGCTTATATCCCACGGACATCACAGCCTGTGACTGACCACTTTCATCTGCTGTGTAGATAGCGGACTGCACGGTCTGCTGCATTCCGTAATATCGCACCAGCTCCTGACAGAATGCAGGCTCGAAAACACGGTCCAGCACCAAAACCGGTGCGGCCCGATCCGGCATCCGCACCAGACGATCTATCTTCTCCAGCAATCTGTCCGCGGAAGTGGGGACTCGTTTTTCTACAGCCTGCACCCGGAGAAAACGATCAGTCAGGACAAGACAGGGACCCGCCCCAATGCCCCAGGCGCGTGCCACACTCCCATCCCCATCGAAGAAAAAACGTATCCCCGGTGGATGAAAAGAAAGCCGCTCCACGTCTGACGGATCTGCTGAAACACCGAAAAACAGGCGCTCGGCTCCATCAAAAAAATTCACATTCTCCCTAATGACCTCAAGAAAACGTGCCACTTCGGGGATGGATGAAGAGGAGAAAAAAAACAGCAGGCACACTCGTCCCGCCGCCATGTCAAAACTATATCCACCATATGGAGTAGTGCATTTCTGAGAAAACCAAGGGGCAGGATCGCCCGGCATCAACTCATCCGGCATACCGCTTGCTCCATATCGGGAAAGAAACTTTATGCCCGGCCTCCACGCACACGCAATGCGGCTGAAGAAATCGTCCTGACATTTTTATAGGAAACTACTTCATCGCCATAAATTCGCCTGAACATTTTGTCATGCTATCAAAGAGAACTGCCGCAACAAAATCCCGCTCTGGCCAATTGGGGCCGCCAGAATGCGGCTCCGCTCCGGGGACTGACAGAATGAAAACCAGCTCTCACAACAGATTCGATTCAGCCGCGGTTTTCATAATCCCGACAACACGGAAAAACCCGCTCCGGATACATCTGAAATGGCTGCCTCTGATGGCCTTTCTGGGGCTTGCCGCATGCGGAACTCAACCCGGAGGGGACAGTAGCCAATGGGGACGCGGCAACTATCAACCGCCCGGGCCATCCGGAGATCCCTGGAAGCCCTATATTCAGGAAGCCTCCAGTCGTTTTTCAGTCCCCGGACAGTGGATTCGCGCTGTCATGCATCAGGAATCCGGTGGCCATCAATATACGCACGGCAGGCTGACCCGCTCTCACTCCGGAGCAATCGGCCTGATGCAGCTGATGCCTGACACATGGAGAGATCTGGCAGCGCAATATCATCTCGGCAATGACCCTTATGATCCACATGACAATATCGTCGCCGGCACCGGTTACATCCGGCAGCTTTACGATCACTTCGGCTCACCTGGCTTCCTTGCCGCCTATAACGCAGGTCCGACCCGCGTCACGCAATACAGCATGGGCCAAGCCTCTCTCCCTGATGAAACGGTGAATTACGTTGCCGCTATTTCTCCTCATCTCGGCTCACGGAAACCCGGCCAGATCAGTGATGAGGTCATGCTGGCCAGCAATACCGGAAGCTATAATCGCATTCGTTCAGAAGCAGCACCGCTTCCAGTCGCAACGCAACGACAGGCTGGCCAATTGACAAGGACAGGGGATGGCTGCCTGCGTAACGCCGACCAGGCTTATGATCCTGCATCACCTTGCCTCGTCGATCAGGACACACCTCACGATAATCCCCCCGAAACCCGTCTGGCTTCCGCTGAGACACAAGAGAATAGCAGCCTGCCCGTGGAACTGGCTTCCTATGTGGTCCCCGAAGCCCACGCTGATACACTCAGTGCCCGGAGGACGCCGCCCGGCTATCGTCCCATGGCGGCTCCAGCAAGCAACAGCCAGTGGGCCGTGCAGGTCGGCGCTTTCAATTCGAACACGGATGCCCATCAGGTTCTAACCCATGCCCACTCTGTTCTGGGAACCCTGACAGGACCAGACACAGTCACACCAGTCAGCACCACAGCTGGTCATTTATATCGTGCGCGCATCACGGGTTTTCAGGCCTCCGAAGCCTCCAGCGCATGCCAGAAACTGCGTGATCACGCGATTTCATGCTTCCCGGTTGCAGCACACATATAAGACAGAACTTTCCTTTTCCCTCCCGGATGCGCTAATCGCCCCCCTTTCCGTCATGACAACAGGACAAAAATAATGGCGCGCAACCGGGTTCGAAAAGGCCGTCCTCTCGACGGCTGGCTGGTCATCGACAAACCGGCAGGACCAACATCGACTTCCGTGCTCGCCCAGGTGAAGCGTGCGTTCAACGCACAAAAAGCCGGCCATGGCGGAACATTGGACCCATTGGCCACAGGCCTTCTTCCGATTGCGTTCGGCGCGGCCACCAAGACCGTGCCATACATCATGGATGGCACGAAGAAATATCACTTCACCCTGCGGATCGGCGAATCCCGTGACAGTGACGATGCCGATGGTGAAGTGACCGGCACGTCCGACGTTCGTCCGACAGATGATGAATTCCGCGCGGCCCTCGGCGCTTTCCGCGGCGACATCATGCAGGTGCCCCCAGTCTTTTCCGCCCTCAAGGTCGCCGGTGAACGGGCTTACGACATGGCGCGCGATGGTCGTCCACCAGACCTGCCACCCCGTCCGGCGCGCGTAGATCGGTTCGAACTGATTGCACGCCCCGACGCTGATCATGCCATTTTTGAAGTCGAATCCGGCAAGGGCGTCTATATGCGCTCCCTTGCACGCGATATCGCCCTCGCCTGCGGCACAGTCGGTCACATTTCGACCCTCCGCCGCCTCCGGGTCGGACCTTTCAGCGAAAAAGATGCGATTCCTCTGGACAAATTGCTGGAGAGCGCGCAGGAAGCCCCAGCTTCTCCGGATTTGCTGCGTCCGGTCGCGACCGCGCTGGCCGACATCCCGGCGCTGGCCCTGACCCGCGACGAAACAGATCTCCTGCTGCATGGACAGGCCCTTGGTCTGCTCGATTTCGTCGGACGTATCCCCGAAACCGGGCCTGATGGCATTGTCCGCGCAATGGACGGTGAGCGCGTTCTGGGTCTGTGCCGTCTGGAAGACGGATGGTTGCAGCCCATACGCCTTTTATGAAACCCGACGACATGGAGTTGACGATGTCGATTACAGCAGAACGCCGCACGGCGCTTATCGAAGAATACAAGACCAAGCCGGGCGACACCGGTTCACCGGAAGTTCAGGTTGCACTGCTCACAGAGCGTATCAACAACCTGACCGACCACCTGAAGACCCACGCGAAGGACTTCCACTCCCGCCGCGGTCTGCTGGTCATGGTCGGCACACGCCGTGGTCTTCTCGACTATCTGAAGCGCAAGGATCATGGCCGTTACGCCACACTGATCTCACGCCTCGGACTGCGTCGCTAATTTACGGAATCCGGCTCTTACCGCTGTTTGTGCAGTTCTCTACGCGGATGCGCATTGCGGTCAGTGCCTGTGATCCTGTATGCCTCACCCGGAAGCGTCCCTCACAGGACGGTTCCGGGTTTTTTTATGTGCCGGCCCCGGACGGCACGCATTCGTTTACCTGACTCGTGACGCTTTCGGTCCTCCACGGCGTTTCAGGCCACATGGCGCTCTGGCGCATCCGCCAGCCACCATGCCGTCCGAGACGCTGTCTACATCTGGAGATGTGACAGGCCTCCGGTTCGCCGGACAGCCTGCCTCCACGAAGCCCGGAACGATCAGGACAGATTATAAGGAACACTATGTTCAACTACTTCCGTAAGGAAATCGAATGGGGCGGTCGCCCGCTCATCCTCGAAACCGGCAAGGTTGCCCGTCAGGCTGATGGCGCCGTGGTCGTCAGCTACGGCGATACCATCGTGCTCTGCACCGCCGTCGGCGCACGCAGCGTAAAGCCGGGACAGGACTTCTTCCCGCTGACCGTCAACTATCAGGAAAAAGCCTACGCAGCCGGCAAGATCCCGGGCGGCTTCTTCAAGCGCGAAGGTCGCGCCAGCGAGGCGGAAACCCTCAACTCACGTCTGATCGATCGTCCGATCCGTCCGCTCTTCCCGGAAAATTTCCGCAACGAAGTGCAGGTCATCGCGACTGTTCTCAGCCACGATATGGAGAATGATCCGGCGATTCCGGCCCTGATCGGCTGCTCCGCTGCGCTCACACTCTCCGGCATTCCCTTCTTTGGTCCAGTTGGCGGCTGCCGCATTGGCCTGATCAATGGCGAATACGTCCTGAACCCGACACTGGAAGAGACCAAGACCTCCGATCTCGATCTGGTGGTTGCAGGAACATCCGAAGGCGTTCTGATGGTCGAATCGGAAGCTTCCGAGCTTTCCGAAGAAACCATGCTCGGAGCCGTCACCTTTGGTCACGAAGCTTTCCAGCCGGTCATCGACGCCATCATTTCACTTGCCGAGCACGCAGCCAAAAGCCCA
Organism: Acetobacter sp.; assembly: GCA_012517935.1. Lineage (GTDB taxonomy): Bacteria > Pseudomonadota > Alphaproteobacteria > Acetobacterales > Acetobacteraceae > Acetobacter. The sequence goes on from JAAYUA010000034.1 coordinate 20,237, forward strand.
TGGGATCTGGTTGGCCCGTCCAAGGAAGAAATCGCTCTTCGCAAGAAGGTTGATACCGCAGGACGCCGCTCCATCGCTGCCGCTTACAAGGAAAAAGCCAAGCAGGCGCGCTACGAAAAACTTGCAGCCGCACGTCAGGCGACACTCGAAAAGATCACGGATGCCGGTCTGGACGCCGATATGGCCAAAGGCATGCTGAAGGATCTGGAAGCAAACGTCGTCCGCAGCTCCGTTCTGAAGACCGGCCTGCGCATTGATGGCCGTGACCTGAAGACCGTTCGTCCGATCATCTCCGAAGTTGGCATCCTGCCCCGCGCCCATGGTTCATCGCTCTTCACGCGCGGTGAAACACAGGCGCTGGTCGTCGCCACCCTGGGCACAGCTCAGGACGAGCAGATCATCGACGCGCTCGAAGGCGAATACCGCAGCAACTTCATGCTGCACTACAACTTCCCTCCCTACTCGGTTGGTGAGTGCGGTCGTCTGGGATCTCCGGGTCGTCGCGAAATCGGACACGGCAAGCTTGCCTGGCGCGCCATTCACCCGCTGCTGCCGGTCAAGGCGGACTTCCCCTACACGATGCGTGTCGTTTCCGAGATCACGGAAAGCAACGGCTCCTCTTCCATGGCAACAGTCTGCGGCAGCTCACTGGCACTGATGGATGCGGGCGTTCCCCTGAAGCGTCCGGTTGCCGGTATCGCCATGGGCCTGATCAAGGAAGACGAAGAATTCGCCGTCCTGTCCGACATTCTGGGCGACGAGGATCACCTCGGCGACATGGATTTCAAGGTTGCCGGCACCGAGCAGGGCATCACGGCCCTGCAGATGGACATCAAGATCACGTCCATCACGCCGGAAATCATGGAAATCGCTCTGGAGCAGGCCCGTGAAGGACGCATGCACATCCTTGGCGAGATGTCCAAAGCCCTGACCGAAGGCCGTTCGGATGTTTCCTCCAGCGCACCTCGCATCACGACGATGACTGTGCCGAAGGAAAAAATTCGCGACATCATCGGATCAGGTGGCAAGACCATCCGTGAAATCGTCGAATATTCCGGCGCGAAGGTCGATATCAACGATGATGGCAAGGTCACCATTTCCTCAACGTCTGAAGAGCAGACGCAGAAGGCAATGGAGCGCATCAACGGAATCATCGTCGAACCTGAAATCGGTCATATCTATGACGGCAAGGTCGTCAAAACCGCTGACTTCGGGGCTTTCGTCAATTTCCTCGGTGCACGGGATGGTCTGGTTCACATCTCCGAACTGGCACAGGGACGCGTTGGACGCACCACCGATGTCGTTCGCCAGGGTGACAGCGTCAAAGTGAAGGTCATCGGTTTCGATGATCGGGGCAAAGTGAAGCTGTCCATGCGTGTTGTCGATCAGGCAACCGGTGAAGACATCACCACGGAAGTCGGTGAAAAGGCGGCACGCCCGCCACGTCGCGCGGACTGATCCGCTTTTCCTGCCTCCGGCCCATGACGGAGGCAGGATAGTGGTATACAGATCGGCGAACTCCGGAAGCGGGGATATCGCCTGTCTGGCTCCAGCGCGTTCTTCGGTTACAATGAATTAAACTGATACATCCTGCGCGGTTGGCTAAAACAACTGACAGGATACAGAGATGGTATTGGCCACACTATGAAGGCGATCAACGCAGTTCGTATCGGCACACAGGAAATTTTGCCGCTTATTGAAGGCGGTAAGGGTATTTCTATCTCAACAGGAGTCTCCGCCGGGGCGTGGGCCGCGGCCGGAGGCGCCGGAACTGTTTCGATCGTCAATGCGGACAGCTATGACGCCGATGGTCAGCCCGTTCCGCAGGTCTATCATGGCCGCACCCGCCGCGAAAAACATGATGAACTGATCGATTACGCCATCCGTGGCGGCATCGCACAGACCCGGATCGCCCACGAGATCTCAGGCGGCAAAGGGCGCATCCACGCCAATATCCTGTGGGAAATGGGCGGCGCAGAGCAAATCATCGAAGGTGTCCTTGAAGGCACGAAAGGGATGATTAACGGCCTGACATGCGGTGCGGGCATGCCCTATCGCCTGTCAGAGATCGCGACCAAATTTGGCATTGAATACTTCCCGATCGTTTCCTCCGCACGCGCCTTCAACGCCTTGTGGAAGCGCTCCTATCACAAGACAGCCGATCTGCTTGGCGGCGTCGTCTATGAAGATCCATGGAGAGCCGGAGGACATAACGGTCTTTCCAACACGGAAAACCCGCTTGCGCCCGAAGATCCCTATCCCCGGGTTGCAGCACTTCGCAAATTGATGCGCAGCTTCGGACTGGACAATACACCCATCATCATGGCTGGCGGTGTCTGGTGTCTGGAAGAATGGGAAGACTGGATCGGCAATCCGGAACTGGGACCAGTCATGTTCCAGTTTGGCACACGTCCGCTCCTGACACAGGAAAGCCCGATCCCCGAAGGATGGAAACGCCGGTTGATGACCCTGAAAAAAGGGGACGTCTACCTGAACCGCTTCTCTCCTACCGGCTTCTATTCCTCAGCCGTCAATAACAGCTTTATCCAGGAATTGCGTCAGAGACTGGAACATCAGGTTCCCTTCTCTCTTGAAGCCATCGGGGAACACACAGCCTCTTATGGTGTCGGCGCCCGCAAACGCGAAGTTTTTGTCGCAGATGCCGATCTGGAACGCATCAGAGCATGGGAAGCGCAGGGTTTTACTGAAGCACTTCGCACTCCGGATTCAACATTGATCTTTGTAACGCCTGACAAGGCTCGCGAAATCAATGCTGATCAGGCTGCCTGCATGGGCTGCCTCTCTGAATGCCGCTTTTCCAACTGGAGCCAGAGGGGCCCAGGTTACACCAATGGCCACAAGGCCGATCCACGCTCTTTCTGCATCCAGAAAACCCTTCAGGCCATTTCGCATGCTGATGGAGCGGATCAGGATCAGATTGTTGATAATAATCTGATGTTTGGCGGCACAAACGCATGGCGTTTTGCGACTGACCCGTTTTATGCAAACGGGTTTATCCCGACAGTCGGTGAACTGATCGACCGGATCATGAGCGGGAAGTAATTCCCGTTCTCACGTCAAACGCCCTCATGATGATATCTCGCATCATGAGGGATCGAACCGCACAATCTCAACGTGCGCGTCTGAGCGTCAGACGAACTGCACCCTGATTGCCGGGGTGCGCATAACCGGCGGCAACAATCAACCGCCGTAAATCTGGATGATCGAGCCATAGCGGCAGCTCTCGTCGCAGAATACCGCCTTCCTGACTGCTCCCCAGACCCGTGATGATTTCAACGCAGCGAACGCCATCCATGCTGGCGCTCGCCAGAAATCCATGCAGACGCAAAAAAGCTGCCTGAGCAACCATTCCATGCAAATCGAGACGACGCTCAGGACGGCGCGTAAACTCGTGCCCATGCTGCACGGCGGAAAGATCCCCCGTCAGATGGTCCGAAGGAAGCATATTGCCTGAAACGCCTCGGCCCTTTCTGACTTTTCCAGCAAAATATTTTTTCTGCCCAGCCTCACCGACTGACAAATCAGAAGAGAAGAAAGAAAGCTCAATCCGTAGCAAGCCATCGCCAAGAGGATCCTGTCCGCGTTTTTTGGAAGGCTGAGGGGACACCTGCGGCGTGGCACACTCAGATGAACGAAGTGTTTTCGGTCTGACTGAAACCAAGGGAGCGGGATCGACAGAGGCTTTCAAAGGCTGCACGCCACGCATGGCCTGCAACCATAAAGCCTTCTCTTCTTCCCCGATTGGACGCCGCGCCATACTGCTCCCCGTTTTCTCCCGTCAGTTCGCGACGTTTTCTTTCGCCGGCACCAGACTCCTGCCCTGATAACGTCCCGTCAGTGTTCTGAGAAACGCAGTAATATCATCGACATCTTTATCAGAAATCGTCTTGTCCGGCGTCTGATAAATCGCCATCTGACGAACAGCTTCCTTTAAGGTCTTTACGCTTCCATCGTGGAACCAGGGGCCAGTCAACTCAACATTGCGCAGAAGAGGAACCTTGAAGCGGTGCTGGTCCAGCGGATCATTTGTTTCTGCAAAACGACCCTTGTCCGCGTCGGTGAGCGAGCCTCCACGATGGCCGAAATAGTCGCCTTCAAGCCCCATCACCTCAAATGCCCCTCCACCAACGGCGGGACCATTATGACAGCTGGCGCACCCGATGCTGCGGAAAAGTTCATACCCCCGCTTTTCCTGAGCCGTGATCGCCGATTTATCGCCCTTCAGATACAGATCGAACCTGCTGTCCGGAGTAATCAGCGTTTTTTCATATTCAGCGATGGCATCCGTGATCGTGTCCTTGCCGATATCCTGCCCCGGATAAATCTGGCCAAAGGATTCAACATATTCCGGGTTCTGCGCCAGTTTATGCGCAACCTGTCCCCAGTCATGCGATCCCATTTCCAGAGGGTTCATCACAGGACCCGCCGCCTGATCCGCCAGATCATTGGCACGCCCATCCCAGAACTGCTTCACGTTGAAGACTGAATTATAAACAGTCGGGACGTTGATCGGTCCCTTTTGCCCATTGATCCCTGTGGCCGTAACCAGATTATCGACGCCACCTTTATTCAGGTCATGACAACTCGCACAGTTGAGTGTGTCGTTACCCGACAGATGCTTGTCAAAAAACAGGCGCTGTCCCAAGGCCACCTTCTCCGCATTGACCGGCACACTCTCCGGCAATGGCTGGATCGGTTCCGACCGGAATGCCTCAGCAACATCAGGGCTGGCCCAGTTTTTGGCCCGCGTCGTGTTGATCCAGTCAAGAACGGTCTGCCGCTGGGCTTCTGAAAGATGAGCATGCCAGTGAAGAGCCAGATATTGCATGGGCGGCATCCGGTTCTGCCGGATGACTTCTTCAATGCGTGACAGTTGCTCCTGCGTCGGCGCCTTACCTTGCTGCATCGCATCGAACACTGGCTCGATCCGGAAATGCCTCAACCCCTGCGTCAGATCACGCTGCATGATCTGCTTCGCCACTGGCAGATTGAAATAGAAAGGCAAGGAAGTGCCTTTTGCATGACAGTAATCGCAACGTGCCTCCGCCATTACGGCGAAAGCAGCCTTGGTCTGTGGGTCGACTTCCCCTTCTGCACTAAGTCGTGGCTGTCCTTCATGATCAAAGCGGGTCAGCCAGGCGACTGTCCCGCCATAAACCAAGACTCCCGCACCAATCATACCCAGAACAATACGTCTCAACACTGATTGAATCTCCACACACACCCGGTCATATCGACCTGCTCTTGCTTGTTAATACAACCGATTGGAACTATTGATCAAAGTAATTAAATGCATGGAAACAATCGAACGGGTCGATTATCCCCACGCGAATATCGATCTATCGTTCTTCAGCAAGGCGGGAACGTGCAATCGCGATATATTGCGGATCAAGATCGATCCCGATTGCTGACAGCCCCAACCGCTCGGCTGCCACGAGAGTTGTTCCCGTGCCCATGAATGGATCAAGGACATCGACGGCATCTTCACCATGAAGTTGCAGACAAAGCTCAGGCAAGGCGACCGGAAATATGCCCGGGTGATGATATTTCTGTCCCTTGTCGCGCACGGTTTCATAAGGGATGAACCACGTATCCCCACGGCAACGTCGGTCCTGCGTATGACCGCGCCGTGAAATGTTGCTTTTATCCTTATAGGGAACGCCGGCACCAATTCTGTCGAGCTTGACGTCCCCGTGATGGGTCAGATGAAAAATATGTTCGTGATTGCGGTTCAGGAAACGCTGACTGTTCACTGGCTTGAAGTGACCGATCGTGTCTCCACCGACTGTGATCGATTTGACCCAGGAAATATGGTTTTGCAGCACGAACAGAGAGCGCAAACGGATCGCCAGTTCGAATGGCAGCCATGGTTGCGCGGAAGTGCCGGCAATATTTAGAAAAAAAGACCCCCCGGGCCGCAAAACACGACGGACCAGCGCGCACACCTCTTCCATCCAGTCGAGATAAACCTCTTCAGGCAGCCGATCCCGATAGGTATCATAGGCCAGACCGATATTATAAGGCGGCGAAGTGATCACAACATCAACGGAATCAGCTGGCATACGACGCATCACGCGCAGGCAATCGCCATGCACGATCTGATGTCTGCCCGAACGGTAACGACGTGTACGCGGCACGGAGGGAGAGGTCATGACACTCCGGGAATCACTGTCACCTTGCCAGACGATAGCATGATGACAACGATAGCAGGATCAAGCACTGCGGGCAGCAGCAAGACGCCAGGCTGAATTGCCCGAACCGGAAAACAGACGCACGAAAGTCCACAGATCGGAAAATTCCGTCACGGCATCCGTGCCGGCAGAAGGCTGCCCGTCCTTGTCCAGCGTCATGCTGATCTGATCGGACACGATACGGACATCAATCTCGACAGCCGTTCCCGCCTCAAGCGATTTCTGACGCACATCCTGAATCGCCAGCGTATGAACGGCGCGAATTTCACTCCGCTGTGTTTCGCCCGCCTGCTCACGGGATGTGATCGCTGAATCAAAAGCAGCGAAGGCTTCAGGCGTCAAACGCGCCTGCAGGGTGCTTCGATCACCGGCAGCAAAAGCAGTGACAACCTGACGAAATGCCCCCTCGACACCGATCAGAAACTGCTGCGGTACGAAGCTGGCATCAAGCCCGACCAATGAAGATAATATCTGTCCCAGACGTGTATTCGGAGCTGGGATATCGAATGCTGCATTTTTCACAGGTTCAGCCTGCGCTTCCACAACAGGCCCTGGTGCCTCCGGTGCGGGCACCGGCCGTGTCATGCCGGGTTGAAAGCCAACCTTTCGACCGAGCACACTGCGCAAACGCAGAACAAGGAACACCGCGATCAGTGCAAAAAGAACAAGATCGACCGGGAAACGGCCAGAAAAATCCATCGTCGATCATCCCGCAGAACTGGACACTTCAGAACACAAGCCCTGATTCAGATACTCCTGACAGCATCAGGTGCATCGACGCAACCCCCTGTTTCAGTATCGGGCCCGAATTTACCAATGATCATTTCCACCGCAGCACCGGATTCATGCTTTAAGAACATTGAAACCACATTATGCCGGACCACCACATGATCGTTCTCCGTCACTGTCAAAGTGAGTTCAATCGTCTTTTCAGCGCGACACGCCGCGACCCGGGCATCCCGGATCCTCCCTTGTCCCTTCATGGAAAGCAGCAGGCAGAGAATCTGGTCACGGCATTGAAGGATTATCATTTCAGCCGGGTGATCGTGTCGCCCTTCACCCGCACGCTGCAAACGGCTTACCCTCTCTGCAAGGCGCGCGGCATCCTTCCTGAAATACACCCGCTGGTCCGCGAACGTGCTGCATTTTCCTGTGACGTGGGATCACCCCCGTCCCTGCTGGCATCTCAATGGCCAGACATCGACTTCACGCAGCTTGAAGAAACCTGGTGGACACAAGGAATCGAACCTGAGGCCGCCGTCGACCAGCGCGCAGAGCTCTTTCGGAAGGAAATGGACTCTCTGAATGACCACAAGGATACTCTGGTCGTTTCCCATTGGGGTTTTCTCTTTGCCCTGACCGGAGAAAGCATGGAAAATGCCCAATGGCTTGAAATGCCTTCTTTCCAAGGGAACCTCCCATCTGACGCGGCGTGATGACTTGGCGTGACGCCATGGCCATGCTACCCGCGAAAACACGGATATTCCTTCCTCTTGAACCGGGATCGCCTCTTACTCATGTCCGACACAGCAAGCCCCGCTAACGCTCCAGTTCCTCCTGCTCTGCCGCTGAGCGTAAATCTCCAATACACCAAAGACCTCTCTTTTGAGGTTCCCTCAGGTGCGGAAATCTTCGCCACGCTGAAAACGACTCCGCAGATCTCGGTGAACATTGACGTTCAGGCCAATCGTCTGCAGGAAAATCAGCCGGTTTTCGAGGTTGCGCTGACGATCCGCTGTGAAGCGGATGAGCCCGCCCAGTCAGAAGGTGGACCGCTCGGACGCAAAGTCTTCATCGCCGAACTGACCTACGCTGCCGTCGTCACTCTGGGCGATGCGCCCGAGGAACTGGCAGAGCCGCTGCTTCTGGTTGAAGTTCCGCGTCTGATCTTCCCATATGCGCGCAATATCCTTGGTGACATCACCCGTGACGGCGGCTTCCCGCCTGTGGTGCTGCAGCCGATCGATTTTGTCGCTCTGTGGCAGGCAAAACGCGCTGAGCAGTTCCCCCAGACAGTCGGCAACGCCTGATCAATCTTGCCAACCGGTCAGACTGCTTTCACGAGCAGATCCTGACCGGCTTCGAGCAGAAAACCTGTTTCCAGACGGAGTGGAGCATGCGGATGTTTTCAGACCGTGGTTTTTCCAGAGTTTTTCTGCTTTTGGCCGTTGCCGCCCTTATCCCGGCAGGATGTGCGGCACCTTCATCACAAGACACTGCGACACAGGGAAGAATTCCACCCCAGGATTTTGCCCCCGGCACCGTCTCCGAAACAGCCTCGGTTTCAGATAAAAAACTGACCAACGATCCATCCGCTCCACAGGACACACCGCTATGTGGTGCAGCCGCTCGTGAAGCAGCCGCCATGTCGAGCGCGAATTACTCAGCTCCCCTGCAGGTCGGGAATAGTTGCACCCTTAATGCCTGTTTCGACAGTTCCACCCTGACCTATATCGCAGCCGATGGCAGTCGCCGCGTCTGTCGCTGAATTCTGAATATCCGCGTCAATGATCTGGTTGATGGGTTTCTGACCTTTTCACCCTGCTGGCCCGCATCGTCTTGCCTGTTCATGCCAGTTCGCTCTACGAATAGAGAGCATGAATACGACAACGCCCTCCTTCATACTGACCCTATCCTGCGTCAACCGCCCCGGTATCGTGGCCGCGATCGGACAGATGCTCTTCAGCCTCGGGTACAATATTACCGAAGCACAGCAATTCGACGATATGGAAAGCGGGCTGTTCTTCATGCGGGTCGCATTCAACACCGACGGTCTTGCAGATCGATCAGAATTACACGCGAACATCACCGAACTGGCCAGAGATCTGGAGATGAACTGGGCCTTGCGGGATGCGCAGCGACCGCTGCGGACACTACTGCTCGTCTCTAAATTCGATCACTGCCTTGTCGATCTTCTCTATCGCTGGAGGATCGGAGAACTCGCGATCGAGCCCGTCGGTATCATTTCCAATCATCCCAAAGAAATCTATCGCGGCATCGATTTCGGTGAGATTCCCTTCCACCACCTTCCCGTATCATCAGCAAACCGCGCAGAACAGGAAGCCGCCATCCTGCAACTGGTCCACAGCACTGAAGCAGATCTGGTGGTTCTTGCACGCTATATGCAGATTTTATCAAACAACATGGCGGCACAGCTTTCCGGTCGCTGTATCAACATCCATCACTCATTTCTTCCCGGCTTCAAAGGCGCTCGTCCCTACCACCAGGCTTTCGCACGCGGCGTCAAACTGATCGGAGCCACGGCACATTTCGTGACGAGCGATCTGGATGAAGGCCCCATCATCGAACAGGATGTCGAAAGAATCTCACATGCGGACACACCGGATGACCTGATCCGCAAAGGTCGGGACATTGAAAGGCGCGTGCTCGCCCGGGCAGTTCGTTATTTTGTTGAGCAACGCGCAATTATGACCAGAAATAAGACAATTGTATTCTCGAACTAATGTAGAAAAGCCGAAAATTTTTATATATCAATAAAATGTATGAAACGTTTTATTGCACGGCGGCCCAATAACGGAAAAATTATCTTAATTTTAACTATATTCTGACAAAATTACCCTAGATATTCAGTGCAAAGTTGCACGCAGCCAATTCCGTCTGCCGTCCGTAACAACGCAAGGCTGCAAGAATTATGGCTCATCGCTTTCCTTATGCCACATTATCAATTTATGACCTCCTGATCAGCGCCTCTATATTGCTCGAGATGCCGTAAACCATCCATGACCTCATCATTCGCCCGGAAATATTTATTCCCACCCGCCCTTATTGGTCTGGTGACATTCTTCGCATCTACTCTGGGCGTTTTGTCCCGTCATGCGGGACATCTGGCTGCTCTATGGCCAACCAATGTCATGCAGTTATGGATGTTTCTCTTTTTCCCAATATTCAGGACACTTCCATGCCTGATAACAGCCATTCTTGCAGAAATTCTCGTTGAAATCATTATTCATGATCCAATTATAAAAGTATTCGGCCTGACATTCGCCAATTTCAGTGGCATCCTGACCGCATATATTTTATTCAGAAAATCAGGTTTCCCACAGAAAAACATGGACCATCCGACGTTAATACTGCGTCTTCTGCTTATCTGTTCACTCTCATCTGCAGTCGCCGCTATCTTTGGCTCTGCAATCATAATGCCAACGTCTGCGCATAGATTCTACACTAGTTTTAGCTTGTGGTTTACCTCTGAACTCAATCGATATTTAATACTTTTCCCAATTGGAATCGCTTTCTACAATTTGAATAATAATGATAAAATAAAATATTCATCGATAAATATATTCAAAAACTCACTTCAAAAACTCTGCCCGATTATCAGTCTTTTGCTCTCATCATATCTGGCCATCTACATTCCGTCCCCAGGATTCATCATAGCTCCCATTCCAGCACTCATGTGGTGTGCGTTGAGCTATTCTTGGTTTTCCATGTCACTGATTCTTTTTCTTTTTAACGAAAGCGCCATAGCCATCTGGAATCTGCATTTCCTTACAATGCTACACCTCAAAAGCAGCATATGTGCAGAATCTTCTTTTCGGTTCGGTCTGACTCTCCTGCTTCTCGGCCCTCAGATGCTTTCTGTTGTCATGAATAATCAGAAAAATCTCATTGCCCGTCTCAATAAAATGGCAATGCATGACAGCCTGACAAATACTCTGACACGGCGCGCCTATATCGAGCGCACGGAAGCCCTGATAAATGGAGTATTACCCAATGATTTTCAGGGAATGTCCGTTTTGATGGTCGATCTCGACAAATTCAAGGACATCAACGACCGATATGGTCATCTTGCAGGTGATACGGCTTTGGTCGTCGTCTCGGAAACCCTGATGAAACACTTGCCACATAACGCATTGGTCGGTCGGTTGGGGGGAGAAGAGTTTGCTGTAACGCTTTTCAATCTAAGCCTTGACGCTACAATACAGCTCTCGGATATGCTGTGCCGGAAAGTGTCAGAGCTTGAAATAAAGCCAAAAGACAGCATCAAACTGCAGGTCACAATCAGCATCGGAGTTTCGCATCAACATCATGTTGGTCAGGACTCTCTCCAGTCACTCCTGCATGATGCTGACAGCGCTCTCTACGAAGCCAAGAAGCAGGGACGTAACCGCAGTTTACATATTGCGGAATTCCCTTTCCAGCATGGCAACGATCACTCCGGAACCTTATACCAGGGCGGTTCATGCTTGCCATGATGATGCTTCGTGTGCAGACGATGCGGCTCGGGCGTTCCGTCATCACATGCCGCCAGCGTCAACAGGAGACACATTCCTCCAAGTAACGTTCCTGCACGGAATATCTTCAGCATGAATTTCATTCCTTACTCACAGTAATTTTCACAATTCTTCTGAAACACCGGCCTCCGGCGTTCCTTCCTTGTCCGCTTTCAAACTCTGCTCCGCCTGATCCTTCAGGGATTGGGCCATTGCCCCTTGTCCCGCCAGATCTGCAGCAGATGCGGCAAGACGCAATGCCCGCTCCATTCCTCTGAAATCACCATATTTGCGTCGTAGATCAGCAACACGTTCTGCCAGATGCAACGCATCAACAGCATCCGTGCGCAATTTTTGCAAAGCCAGTAATTCCATTCTGTCCGCAAGCAACATGTCACTTGGAGCACGTTTTACTTCGGCAAGAATTTTTGAAACATGTTCCAGGGACGTCATATCACCCAACCGAAAAGCAGCAAGACCTGCAACAAGACAGGCATGCTGGCCGACCGGATCGCGCGCAGATGCAAAAGGCAATGCCGTTTTCAAGGCAGACTGATCCTGCCCCAGACGATAAAAAGCCGCAGCCTTCACCAAACCAAGCTCACGCTCCATGGAATGATCGGAACGAATACTCAACAATGCTTCGGTCTGGTTAATCTGCTTCAGCGCCTTGTCCGGATATCCTCCGGAAAGCTCAACAACAGCAAGATTATAGCCGGCTTCTCCAATGCGCCTGGCATCATTGCGCAAAATGGCGATACGCAGGGCTTCCTGATAATTTGTTTCAGCAACACTATAACGTCGCAATATAACGGCATCATGACCAGAATCCATTGCCTGATTCCAAGCATCAAGACCTGTTTCCTGTATTTTCACCTTCCCACCACAGGATGTAACCATCACCAATGATAGCAGGCATAAAACAACCCGAAATTTTCCCAATGTATCGATTATCATGGCTGCACCGCATCTGCCGGCAGGCGCTTTCCCGCATCACTCGTCGAACTGCCACCCAGAATCCAGAGGCCCCTCAACTGGATCATAAGTTTTTGCAATGAATACATCGAAGCGCGAGCCTGCGTCAGAAGCGCAGGAAGCTCCTTGAGACTTTCGTCCGTGCTTTTCATCACAGATGAAAGCCTTGGAGAAGCTTTCCTCAAATCTCCTGTTGCAGCACTCATATTCCCCATTGTTACATCAGCTTTGCCCAGAACGCTTCCAACCTGTTTTTCTATCGGCTCCAGACGCTGAATAACATCGTGCAATCCTGCAATAGTCTCTTCCGTCTGACGGATCAGACGATCATCCGTAAGAATTTGTCCTACAGATCCTTTGCCCGCACGAATATCTTTCGCCATGCCATCCAACTGGGCCGTCAGATCACGTGCATTGGCAAGCATCGGCAGGATTTCATCATGAATATCCTGAAAAGTCTTAGTGATTGTATCAATCGGATTGGCCTCCGGAGAAGCATCCACAACGGCATAGCTCCAGTCCATCGGTTCGCCATACCCACGTGTCAGGTCGAGGTAGCTGGCGCCGGCAACGACAAACTGCTTGCGTATCACGGCCCGGCTGTCGCGACGAATGAAAGGCTCGACCTGAGGATCCAGATCGACAATCGCATACATATCTCCGGAAGGATTCAGTTTTATCCGACGCACGGTGCCAGCATGGGCGCCAAGAATCTGCACATCTGCTCCAGTTGTAAGCCCCCCTACCCCGGTTTTCGGCAATACGACATTCAAGCGGATCGGTGGACTCAGCCAATCGCTCAGCACACCCGCCTCAATGACAGCACCGACAAACAGTGCAATGCTGATCAGGACAAGGACACCGATCCATTCATCGGCGTAACGCAGACGGATCAATGAGCCTGCCTGCTGGCGGAATCTTACCTGAAACATCAGCTTCCCCTCATCCCGTCACCAATCCATCATCTGACAGATGCCATAAACCATTCCGGATCAGCCTGTAATCATCATGTGAGGAAGCATTGCTGACAAACCAGAGAACAGCAGAACCGTGCTGCCGGATTTCTTCAATACTGTGCAATAACGGAGGAAGAAGAACGGGATTGGCAGCCGTGAAAAAATCCTCGATCAGAACCAGTCCCGGACTTCCGAGAAATGCTCTCACACAAGCTGCACGGATCAGATCCATGCGATCCAGACGATAAGGTGGATCTATCGGCAATCCGGGCAACCCAAAACGAATTGCCAACCGCAAGGCTTCTGCTGAAATATCATCAATCGAACGTGTCGTATGATGCAGTCCACGCATCATGATGGAAATCTGGACCCCCAACTGCTCTGGCCAGTATCCTGACAAAGCCACACGCCCGATCCGGCCGCGTAGCGCATCCATCTGACGAGATCCAAGCTCTGACCAATCCAGCCCCATGAAACGCACGGCTCCCGCTGATAGCGGAATCATGCCGGAACAGAAATCGCTGAAGGCGCTGGCCTGCACCGAGCGGCGACATTCAATCATGATGCAATCACCTGACGCCACACGGGCGGTAAAAGGAACAGGCATCAGATTTCCAATGTCCGTATCCGGACAGGCATGATCAAGTTCGAGGACAGAGCCAGCCAACATTCGGATCAGTCTCCTCCCCTTAAAAACTCAGACTGAAAAGAACACTGACCGCCATAACAAACAGCATCCCTCGCCCGAAGCCACGCGGCATCATTGTCTGTATCGTATCCTCCGGTGTCACCGTCAGCCCCCCAACCGTGCATCCAAGGCCAACGAAAAAACCTTCAACCACGAATTTCAGGGGAATCAGGAGATAATCCGCCGGTGTCATTGCCGTCACAACATCATAAAGGAAAGACAACAATGAATGCGAAACAACACCCGTGACACGACTGATGATATAGCCTGTCAGCAATGCTGCGACAGAACAGAAAATCCCAAGTGTGAAACTGGCTACAGTATAAGCAAGGGTCCGAGGAACGACGATCAGCAGAAAAGGGTCCAGACCTTCAGCAATCATTGCCCGTGTCTGCCCTTCCGTGGTCTGGAGTCCAAGCGCGGTGAAAGTCAGCATGCCATTGCGACCGAGCATGAGAATTCCGACCAGAATCGGCGTAATCTCACGAACCACCACAGTGACAAGTACTGATCCGGTCATTTCCTCCATTCCGGCCAGACCAAGCCAGTAAATCGCCTGGGAAACGACGGCAATTCCCGCCAGAACGCCCGTGACCAGCGCACTGAGCAACCCACGTCCGGCGACATCCGATAATGTCCTCCGAAATTCATAACGCACAGTCCGTCGCCACGTATCCTTCCGGCAACTTTCACGCACCACCCCCCAGCCTGCACCCATCATCACAAGCGTAAAATGCAGCAAGGATCTCGTGTGTCGTCCAAGAGTGGCCAGAAACCGTCGAATGGAAAGCCAGATATTCCCATATAAAGTTGCAGAACCTGCTGATGGCGCATCTGGCGGCGCGGAAATATTGCGCCCCTGTTCGGGTGAAGGAATTTGCGCTCCTGTCACCGGCGTGTCACCAGCACATAAATCTGCCCGGCTCCAGAACGAGGTGTATAAAAAGCTCCCCGGCTCCGGAACAGATAACGATCACGCAACGCCATATAGACCGGCTCGCTCACCTCGATCGTGCCGACATCCGCAGCGTCTTGCGCCATCAATTCAGCAAATGTGACCGTCTCTCCCCACAGATTGAAAATTGTAGGGTCTTTGCCCAATTCGCCACCAAATGCAGGCCCGAAATCAATTCCGATACTGAAAATCGGCTCAATATTCGCCTCTGCCAGAACAGCAACACAGGCCTCACGAAAGGCAAGTGCAGCTTCGGCAATCCGGATAATCGCATCTGGCTCCGCTTTGCCTGAACATCCTGCCACACAGATCAGACGATGCCCTGCCAGCTTGATGGAAAACAGATCATGTTGTCGGGCTATATCCTGTCCCGCACATGCAATCCTGTTGATCAGAGCAAGGACTGTATCAGGATTGGCGGAACTTTCCATGAACGGATCAGTGAAAGAAATCACCATCACCGCAACTTCCTTATACAGGCAGGCTGCTTCCTGTATCTCGGATGCATTACGCGCCCCAAGGAAATCATCCTCGAACCGGACGGGATGATGTGGCCCGGATGTCAGAAGATCCTGTTTCTCACCGGGCTCCGTCGATGCGTCCTCTTTTACATGATCAAAGCGCATCGCCACAATCGCGGCCATCATCCCGATGAAAGATTCAAGATCATGATCTGCTGCGGAATCCTCAATCGTAATGACCCCCAGTACGCCATCTCCTCCCACAACGGGACAGACCAGAAGCCGCGATGTACGCGCTTCACGCATCACCAGCCGTTCAAAACCGCGCGTTCGATCATCTGCCGCAGCTGAAACGATTTCAGCAGAAACACCTGAACTCACCAGTTCGAAAAATGCCTTGCAATCGGAAACAGTCAGTTCCGAACCGCCCGAATGAGAATCAAGTGTGCTGTCATAGATATCATCACAGACCAGAACAGTGTTTTTCTTGAGAAACTGCCAGACTGCACAACGCCGCGCCTGCGCCACTGTAGCCAGTTGTTCGGTCAGAACAAAAGCGCCCGATGAAGTATCAAACAGATCACGCGTGCTGGCGACAGCCTGCAACGCTATGCTTTCCATCTGATCCTGCTCTGTCATACGCGTGATCTTACGCCGTGCACGCTCGGTTTTTCTGCTCTGTGCAGCCAGAAGTCCGGCAAGAATCGTCGCCAGAAAAACAACGATCATCGCGAACATCAAACTCTGACGTCCATTCCGCCGGATGAATCCTGCGAAATCAGACTCAGGAGACGAAATCAGCAGTATCCAACCCGCTGTCTGCGGCAAAGGCTGACTTATCCCTATATAACCCTTTTTATCCTTTCCTGCAGTGAAATGCCACGTTCCTTTTCCATTCACCCTGTAATGATCATACATTTTGACGAATTTCTTATCACCGAAAAGCTGCAGGGTCATCCTTGATGGATCTCCTCCTGACTTCTCTTCGAGGCGATCAAATTCCGGGGCTGCGATAATGTGACCATGCTCATCAACGATGACAGCACGACTTCCCTGACTCACATGCAACTTTGTCAGGAAACTGCTGAGCTGATCAAGGGAAGTATTAACCGCAAAAACACGCTGCATTCCATCTCTTCCCGTAAATGCAGCAGAACTCGTGATCACCAGATGCTTTGTCGCCTCATAAAGCGTCGGAGCGCTCCATGTCAGCCCATTGACCTGCATCGCATCATGAAACCAGCTACGTTTGCGGGGATCATAACCATCGGAGGGATTTTCCTCAGAACGCAGGAACTTGCCGGAAGCGTCATAAAAATCATGATGGAAAATACCGGCTCCATCCTTGACCGTCAGGGTCGTATATTCCATCCCGTCGCCATTCGGATCACGCTCGATCAGCATGAATGAACCATCTTCACCGGCAACGTAAAATGACTGGAGTTGCGGAACCAGACGCAACATTGACGAACCATAATCGTCAAAATCCTGCTTCAGCGCATCTGGCGCCGCATGCGCAAGGAAGTCCCGTGCAAAGTAGGCCCCAATGGTTGCTGACCCCAGATATTCTTCGACATCCTGCACAACATATTTCTGGACCATATCCAGCAGTCGGCGTGTCAGCTCAAATGTCCCCTGCTGCGTGGTCTTCCATGAATGCCAGCCGATCCCGGCAATCGACAGCAGGATAAGAAGAACTGTCGTAATCGGCAAAAGAACCTGAAACCATCTACGGCGGCGTTTATCTTCTGGCCGCTCAAACGGATCAACCACCTCATAAGGCACCACAGCGGAAGACCTTCCTTCTCTGCGCTGACGGCTCAAGACAATCCGTCATCTCTTCAGATCATTGTTAACCCCCGGCCCGCTTCCCAGTCCACAGGTTCTGACAACGCAAAAGGACTTATGTCCGGTTTAATCCATCTCCGGCAGGAAGCTCAGACATCTGAACGGAGCTCCCTTCCATGCAATGGATCCAGCGGCTTGTGCCGCCAGAACAGGGCATAATAAAGACCGCTCAGAACAAAAATGGACATAAAACTGGCCGGATAGCCAAACCAGACACCCGGCGCCCCAAATCTGTCGGCAGCCATATAACCGACAGGAAGCTCGATACAGAAAATAGCAAGCAGCAGAATCCCCATCGGGATAACGACATTGCCGCTCGCACGCATGGCGGCATTCAGCACGCCAGCCAAAGCCATGAATATCGAGCTCCAGAGCACGACCCGGAAAGCATGCACTGCCAACCCGATAACCGCGACATCCTGCGTGAACATCCGCGCCACCCAGTTCCCGCCGACGGAGACCAACAGGGACAAAATCCCGGTCACAAGCAACGCCATGACCAGACCACATCTGATCACGCGAAATACCTCATCCCGCCGCTGCCCCCCGATCGCCTGTGCGCAGAACACAGAGACCGTCATGCCAATGGTCATGCCGGGAAAATCAACGTAAGTCAGCGTCTGCGTGAAAATGCCATAAGCCGCCGTCATATCCGGACCAAAGCGATTGATCCGTCCGATCAGCACGGCTTCAGCCAGCGCCATGGCAGACACTTCCGCCATGGAAGGAATGCCAAGCCGCAAGACCGGAAGCAACAAAACCCTCGTTACTTCAAATGTTTTGCGAAGACCGGCATGTGGTGCCAGAGGATGCCGGGAAATCAGCATCCAGAACAAAACAGAAAAGAACGGCACGCCCCAACCCAGCCCTGTTGCGAGAACCGCGCCCCTGATTCCAAAAGCCGGCGTGAGAAAGGTCCCACTGATCAACAGGGGAGCCGACGCAGCAATCAGCGGAATCTCAGCAAGCGTCATCAACAGGGGAATACGACTATTCCCGATGCTTCGCAGTTCATTGGCCAGAACAATTCTCAGCATCAACAAAGGAACGCAGCAAAGCATCAGGCGGCCATAAGCCATTGCATCACTCAACAATGCGTCTGGCGTATGGAAAAAGCGCAGCAGCGGAGCAGTTACAGGCACACCCAGCACAAGCGTCAGAATCCCGGCCAGCAACGCCATCACAAGACCTGCGGACATTGTATCCCGCGCCCGATCCAGTGCTCCGGCCCCATAATGCTGACCCGTAATAATCGCCGCCCCGTTGGCAAGGCCAATAGAACAGGCAATCGTCAGCAGCAGGAAGGGGTAAAAGGAAGTCGCCGCACCCAGCGCATAAGGCCCCATCAGATGCCCCAGCCATACGGTGCCTATCGTGCCGGAAGCAGACTGCGCGACGCTGTCGAGCAAAGCAGGTCCCGTGAACAATGCCAGCCGGACCCACAATGACGCCTGAGCCCCAGACGTCTGTTCGACTGCTTCATTCATTGCTCAATGACCTCTACCATCTGCGACTGGCACCAGATGCGACTGCGATGATAGCCGGAACTGATCAGCTGTCCTGCTTCGTGGTCCTGGGACCGAGATGACACTCGCCACGTTGTTCGGCCAGCCGTATCTGCAACTCACGCGAGGCCGCCCTGTGACGCTGCGCCTCACTCCTCTCATCTGCACAATGAGGGCAGGAAACGCCTTCCTGATAAAGCGGAGACTGCTGATCTTCCGCACTCAGCGGATAACGGCAGGCATGGCACAGGCCATAACTCCCTTGTCTCAGCCCATGACCGACACTGACACGTCGGTCGAACACGAAACACTCCCCATCCCAGAGACTCTGCTCTTCGGGAACAGTCTCAAGATATTTAAGAATACCCCCTTTAAGGTGATAGACTTCATCCAGACCTTCTGCCCTGACAAAAGCCGTCGCTTTTTCACAGCGGATCCCCCCCGTGCAGAACATGGCGATCCTGGGTGTCTTACCTTCAGATTCGAGCGCTGTTCTTCTGGCACGAAACCACTCGGGAAACTCCCGGAATGAGCGTGTCTGCGGGTCAAGAGCACCACGAAAGGTGCCAATCGCCACCTCGTAATCATTTCTTGTATCGATCAGGATTGTCTCAGGATCGGAAATCAGGGCGTTCCAGTCCTGCGCGTTGACATAATGCCCCACCCCTTCAACAGGATCGAGACCTTCGACTCCCATCGTCACGATTTCGCGTTTCAAGCGGACTTTCATCCGTAGAAAGGGCATTTCCGCAGCCCGCGAAAACTTCACTTCCGTTCCTGCGCAGCCCGGTAAAGACCTGATTTTACCGAGAATCTCTTCAATGGCGCTGTCAGATCCCGCAATCGTCCCGTTAATTCCTTCCGGGGCGATCAGC
>JAAYUA010000220.1 GCA_012517935.1 Acetobacter sp.
CAAGATGCATCATGATGTGGTCTTTTTTCGGCCCGACACCACGACCTTCTTTAATTTCGATGGTCATGGCGCGAGACACCACATCGCGCGAGGCAAGGTCTTTAGCGGTAGGAGCATAACGCTCCATAAAGCGCTCACCCTCAGAGTTGGTCAGGTAGCCACCCTCACCACGGCAACCTTCGGTCAGCAGGCAGCCTGCTGGGTAAATGCCGGTTGGGTGAAACTGCACAAACTCCATATCCTGCGTGGGAATACCCGCACGCATGGCCATGCCGCCGCCATCACCTGTGCAAGTGTGGGCAGAGGTACAAGACTGGTACGCACGGCCATAACCACCCGTTGCCAGCACAACCATTTTAGCATTGAAGCGATGGATAACCCCATCGTCCTGCGCCCATGCCACAACACCCCGACATGCCCCTTCATCATCCATGATAAGGTCAATGGCGAAGTATTCGATGAAGAATTCGACGTTATGCTTCAGGCACTGCTGATACAGCGTGTGCAGAATGGCATGGCCGGTGCGGTCTGCGGCGGCGCAGGCGCGGGGAACCGGTGCCTTGCCATATTCGCTCATGTGACCGCCGAATGGACGCTGATAGATGCGGCCGTCTTCGGTGCGTGAGAAGGGAACGCCGAAATGCTCCAGCTCGTAAACGGCGGGCACGGCCTCACGGCACATATATTCGATGGCGTCCTGATCACCCAGCCAGTCCGACCCTTTGACGGTGTCGTACATGTGCCAGCGCCAGTTGTCTTCGGCCATGTTGCCGAGAGAGGCGCCGATACCGCCCTGAGCGGCAACGGTGTGGCTGCGTGTTGGGAAAACCTTGGTCACGCAGGCAGTGGAGAGGCCAGCGGCGCCCATTCCGAGGGTTGCGCGCAGTCCAGAACCGCCTGCGCCGACGACGACGACGTCATAGGCGTGATCGACGATGCGGTAGGCTCCCCGGGAAGGTGAGGAAGTGGCGTTCATTACAATGACGCTCCGTTATCTTGCGATCGTGAGTGCTGTCAGTTTCCGGTAAATATCCGGGATCTGAGGTTTTTGACGGCGCCAGCCCTGCGGGAATGGCGCAACGTCCTTCATTTTCCGGACGTTTTCCCCAGAGCGATCTTCAGAACTGAAATCACGCCCAGAAGTCCGATAAGCCAGATGCCGATTCGGACGGCCAGTTTCGCGGGGACATGTGCTTTGCCGTGAACATAGTCATCGACAATGACCTGCAGGCCCGATTCTGCATGGTAAAAGCTGGTCGCCACCAGTGCGAGCAGCAATGTTGCGTTTACGGGGCGAGCGCCCCAGCTGGTCACTTCATCATGGTCCGCTCCGCCAAGGCGGAACATCTGCACCACAAACCATCCTGAAAGAGGGAGCAGTGCTGCTGCTGAGACGCGTTCAGCGATCCAGTGTCCGGTGCCACCATGCGCAGCGCCGAGTCCGCGTGCGCGACCCAGCTGGGAGCGCATGACGTCGTGACGAATGTGTGAGGAAGCGTTCATGACTTTACCCTCTTATTTCGCGCGGCGGCTGCGGGCGCGGGCACAGGAAACACCCAGAAGAGAGAGGGCCAGAGTGATGCCGACGCTGGCGATGACGCCGACGGCAACAGGTCCGTCCTCATTGATTTCCTGCTTGCTGTCGCGTTTGCCGACATCCCAGAAGAAATGACGAATTCCGCCGACAGTATGCCAGACAAGGGAAACGATCCATCCGAACAGGACAAGCTGCCCCAAAGGATTTCCTGTGACCTTGCGCATGCAGGCAAAGGATTTCGGTCCTTTTGCTGCTGCAGCCAGCCAGCTGACGCCAAGTATTGATCCACCCGTTGCGACAACACCGGTAATGCGGTTCGCAATCGAAAGGAACATAGAGAGCCGCATCTTATAAACCTGAAGGTGCGGTGACATGGGCCTTCTGATCAGAGTGCCGTCACTGCGACTTCCAATATAAAGGGCTTCCCGGACATCCTGCATCATGGCCTCGCTGTCTGGATTGATAACAAAAAACCGGCTGTATCGCCTGTATGATCCAGAAATCGGTCCTACGCCCCACAACACGGTGGGTCAATTCAGGACCGGAACACGAGAGCGGGAGCAGATCAAACGCTGCAAATAAGGATGTCTTTGTTTTAAAATGATTTTATTCAGGATTGTTCGGTTTTTACACTTATGAGTGATAAACCGGTGAGGGAACATTCCCGAAATGCACTTATATGTGAAACTGATTGTTCCTGACGCATTAAATGATAGTAATTCTCAATTGATTTACATCAAATATTTGGCAACTGACATTTTTTTGTGAAGTGGATTGGAAAATCCCGCTGGCAGCGGAATTTTCCAGGAATGCAGATTTCTTAAAGAATCGGGCGATTGCCCAGAAGATTCATCTCATGCATTTTTTCAGCGATCTGAACCGTGTTGAGTGCTGCGCCTTTGCGGAGATTGTCCGAAACGCACCAGAAGGCGAGGCCATTGGCAACAGTCGGATCGATACGCAGGCGGGAAACGTAGCTGGCATCTTCGCCCACGCA
>JAAYUA010000221.1 GCA_012517935.1 Acetobacter sp.
GAAGCGACAGCTCGGTAACTTCCCTCAAGCCTTCAGTCACTTTGCCCTGATCAATACCGCACATATGCTGAATCAGGGAGTGATCCATGCCAGTGCACGTCGACAGAAACGTGGGTATCCGGTCTGATCACTCAAAGAGCACATTAATGTCGAGTATATACGCGGCTTTCGCCACATTTAATGTCCTGCGCATCTTCGCCGGCGGAATTACGTGGAACCTGTGAGGTCAAATTCTGAAGCCTCAAAATCCTGCCCCGAAATGAAAGCATTTTATGCTACATGCAGGAAGTAGAAGGTGATTCTTGCCTTTCTTCAAAAATCCAGAATTACCTGAATGATTTCAAAGCTTAAATCAACAAAATGACTCTTCATAGAATCCTGCGATGATCAATCCGCTTGATTCAACACGTCAAAACTACCCCCCCTGTTTCAATAAACATCAACTCATTGATATAATTAAATTTTCATCAATGATGCTCATCAAAAAAATAAGAAAAATACAGACTGTCGAAATCAATCAGTTCAGTATCGATAACAACCTGAGAAATTCAGGAAAACCGCCATTCCAATCGGCTCATTATGATCCAGCGATAAATTCTCAAACCATTTCGCGCTACGGCATAAAATCATTATAAATAACAATACGAAAACCATCTATATTTCATAAAACAAAAAAGTTCCATATGAGTGAAAGTTTATTTTTACTGATTTCCATGAATAATTTTAGTAAATTTCTTCGCTTTATGATTAGTATAAAATAGTTTTTGCTATGTTTTCGGAGTTTGTCATGTCATCTCCTCCAATGGAAAGCTCACCGCCTCTCCCCCCTGTCAAACATCCGAAAACGCCAGATACAGACCAAAGTGGCAAAACGACCACTCTGGATGCCGCTGGAATTGCAAGCAAACTTGCCGCATTAAAAACATCCCCTGAAGGTTTAACTTCAACAGAAGCCAAGATCCGTCTGGTCAAAGATGGTCCAAATGCCATTCAGGCTCATGAAGAAAGCCGCTGGAAAAAACTTCTTGGTTATTTCTGGGGGCCAATCCCCTGGATGATCGAAATCGCAGCAGTCATTTCGTTCTTGCGTTCAGACTGGCCTGATTTCTTTGTTATCTCCGGCTTGCTTATCTACAACGCAGCCGTTGGTTTCTGGCAGGATAATAAAGCCGCCAACGCTCTTGCCGCTCTTAAAAAAGGTCTGGCGCTCAAAGCATCTGTCCGTCGCGATGGAGCATGGGTGCCAATCGATGCAACAGGGCTCGTGTCGGGAGATGTGGTCACGGTCGCCGCCGGAGAAATTATTCCTGCCGATCTTCTTCTCATTGATGGAAAATATCTGTCTGTAGATCAGGCCGCCTTGACCGGTGAATCCTTGCCTGTTTCAAAGAAAATTGGTGACGGGGCATACTCTGGATCAATCGCTCGACAGGGCTCCATGATCGGCCTCGTCGTTGCGACCGGAAATAACACATTCTTTGGCCGCACAGCCAAGCTGGTTGCATCGGCAGGTAGCAAATCTCACGCAGAACAAGCCGTTCTCCATATTGGCGATTTCCTGATTATTCTTGCCGCGGCTCTTGCCGTTGTTCTGGTCGGTGCCCAGTTGTGGCGCGATCTGGCCTATAATGGTGCCTGGCACTGGAGTGAAGCTGGCGCCATTGCCCAGTTTGTACTGGTTCTTCTTGTGGCTTCGGTTCCTGTCGCCATGCCTGCGGTCATGTCTGTGACGATGGCGCTTGGAGCGCTCGCTCTTTCCCGTCAGAAAGCCATTGTATCCCGCCTTTCAGCTATTGAGGAGTTGGCTGGTGTAGATGTTCTGTGTTCGGATAAGACCGGGACGCTTACTCAGAATAAACTCACACTACAGACCCCGATTCCCTTTGGAACCGCAAAAGCCGATGACCTTGTCATGGGAGCAGCTCTGGCGACACAGGCCGAAAGCACGGATGCAATTGACCTCGCTGTTCTCAAAGCCCTGCCGGACCAGAATTCACTCAGCACATATAAACGCCTGGATTTCATTCCGTTTGATCCTGTCAACAAAAAGACCGTCGGAGTTGTGCAGGATTCTTCCGGACAAAAGATGCGTTATGCCAAGGGCGCACCGCAGGTTATTGCAACTTTATGTGGATTGAAGGAAGAGCCGGCGGGCTCGAACGATGCAACGCCAACAGCCGCATATTTCGGTAAGGTTGCCGAACTCGCCAGTCATGGCACCAGATCACTGGGCGTAGCGGTTTCCACAGATGATGGGAAAACATGGAACCTGCTGGGGCTTCTCCCCATGCTTGATCCACCACGCCCGGATGCAGCTGCGACCATTGCCCAGGCCAAAAAACTCGGTCTGTCCGTCAAAATGGTGACTGGTGATGATATTGCCATTGGCTCTGAAATCTCTCATCAGCTTGGATTGGGTGAACATCTTCTGAAAGCAGGAGACATCTTCCCATCTGGCATGAACCCCAACAAAATCCCTGTCGATGCGGCTCATATCGTCGAAACAGCAGATGGATTTGGGCGCGTCTTCCCTGAACATAAATTTGAAATCGTCAAAGCCCTTCAGGAACTCGGTCATATCGTCGCCATGACAGGTGATGGCGTGAATGATGCTCCAGCCTTAAAGCAGGCGGATTGTGGCGTTGCCGTGAGCGGAGCAACCGATGCCGCCCGTTCAGCAGCAGCCCTGATCCTGACAGCACCAGGACTTTCAACGATCGTGAATGCGATTATAGAAGCCCGAGCTATCTTCGAACGCATCACATCCTATGTTTACTATCGTGTCGCAATGACGATCGATATTATGTTTCTGGTTGTCGCCTCTTACCTTGTCTTTGGTTTTCAACCTTTGACCGCAATCATGATCGTTGTCCTGGCACTGCTTGATGATATTCCGATCATGACCATTGCCTATGACAATGTGATGACGGCTCCTGAGCCCGTGCGTTGGAATATGCATCACATTATCTCTTTTTCCTCCATCATGGGTATTGCATCTCTCGCCGAAAGTTTCGGCCTGCTGCTTCTTGGTATCGCATGGATGCATACGCCATGGCTGATGGAAATCGTCCCGCTGACGGCTCGACATCTTCAGACAATGATCTTCTTGCAGCTCGCAGCTGGCGGACATCTTCTCCTGTTTGTTGTGCGCGCACGTCATACGATTTTCCGCCCCCCCTACCCCAGCGCTCCACTGTTTCTGGCCGTAGTTGGTACACAGATCGTCGCTGTCCTTCTCTGTGTGTTTGGTATTCTTGTTCCAGCTCTTCCATGGATCATGATTGGCGTTGTCTGGGCATATGCTCTCATCTGGATGGTCATCCTTGATGGCATCAAGATCTTCACCAATGCTCAAATTGCACGCCGCGAAAAGAATAGCCGCAAATTGGTGCAACCTATCATTCACAGCTAACTGTTAGTTTTAAAAGGATTTTCTGTTATGGATTTACGTCGCAAACTGATCGTCAAACCCGGAACGAATGTTCGTCTTAAAGATGTCGATGCCTCTTATCATGCCCATTACAAATCAGAGCATGAAGCCAACAAAGATATCGCAGAACACCAGCTTCGTGTTGCTGAACATCAGCAAAAACTATATGCCGAGAAAAAACATGCTCTTTTGATAGTTCTTCAGGGCATCGACGCTGCTGGCAAAGATGGCACCTGCTGGCACGTCATGGCTTCAATGAATCCGCAAGGAACATCCGTGCAAGGATTTAAACAGCCGACAGAAGAAGAAAAACTCCATGATTTTCTGTGGCGGGTTCACCCCCACACGCCCGGTCGTGGGCAAGTCAGAGTTTTCAACCGTTCTCATTATGAAGATGTTCTTGTCACCAGAGTACATGATCTTGTTCCCAAGAAAATCTGGTCAAAGCGTTATGATCTCATTAACTCTTTCGAAAAAATGCTTGTTGCCAACAACGTAACAATTCTGAAATTCTTTCTGTATATCACGCCAGAAGAGCAACTCGAACGCTTCCGTCAGAGGCTTGATGACCCATCGAAACAGTGGAAAATCAGTGACTCTGATTATAAAGAAAGAGAATATTGGGATAAATACACTGATGCATATCAGGACATGATGGAAAAATGTTCGACAAAACATGCACCATGGTACCTGATCCCATCAAACAATAAATGGTTCAGAAATCTTGCTGTCTCCAATATCATCTGGAAAACCCTTGAGGATATGGATTTGAAATTCCCGAAACCTACTGTTGATATCGAGCAAATAAGAAAAGAATATCATACCGCAAAAAAAGAAGATATCTGAGCCAAAGACTGAAAATTTCTCTTTCAGTTTGAGATTTAAGATTCCTGATATTTAGGCTGACACAGTTTATGAACATCACACTTTTTCTTTTCCTGATGGTCTATCTGGCTATGGGGCTGGGTAAATTACCCGGCTTCAAGGTCGATCGGACTGGAGCCGCCATGATTGGTGCCATGGCCATGATGGCTGTCGGCAGCATCAGCGCAAAAGCAGCATGGATAGCCGTAGATTACCGAACAATAGGAATGCTCTTCGGTCTTATGGTCGTTTCAGGTTCTTTCGCTGAGTCAGGATTTTATGATTGGACTGCCCGCAAGGTTGCAACCTTATCCGTCGGGCCAATTACACTTCTGGCCGTCTTTGTTGCTGTATCCGGCGGTCTTTCCGCCTTGCTGACCAATGACGTTGTCGTGGTTGCCATGACCCCTCTTCTGGTGTCAGTCACTCTGGCACGTGGCCTCAATCCAATTCCATTTTTGCTGGCTTTTTGCTTCGCAGCCAATACAGGATCAGCCGGAACCTTGATCGGCAGCCCACAAAACATGATTGCTGCCCAAGAACTTGGCATTTCATTTACAGGTTTTTTATCTGTGGCAGGAATACCTGCACTCCTATCTCTGCCCATCGTGTGGGGCATTGTCGCCTGGATGTACAGAGGAAAATGGACACTGGAACATGCAGATGTTTCCGGAAAACAACCGATAGAACAACCAGTAGCAACTCCACTGGATATCCATGAAACCTGCAAAGCAACCTTCATTACCATAGCTGTTATCACAGCCTTTGTTCTGGACATCTGGCCAAAAGAATTAGTGGCATTGAGCGCCGCAGCATTATTGTTGTTGAACCGGAAAATCTCTTCCAAAGATGTTCTTCGCAGGGTTGATGCAGATCTTCTTCTTCTTATATCTGGTCTATTTATTGTTAATGCTGCGCTTTACAACACAGGTTTACCACAGAAAATTTTACATGATCTTCATCAACTTGGAATTAATTTGAATCAACCAATGTCTCTTTTCCTGACAAGCGCGACATTAAGCAATATTATTGGAAACAATCCTACTGTCATGCTTCTGGTTCCATTTTTGAATCAAGTCACGAATGTAAATGCCATTGGTGCCGCTCTGGCTCTTGGAACCGGATTCTTTAGTAATTTGATCATTTTTGGAAGTCTTGCTGGTATCATCGTCGTCGAGCAGGCCGCGCGTTGTGGGGTTAAGATTTCTTTCGGAGCCTTTTCACGTGTGGGAGCACCGGTTTCTATCGTCTGCATGTTAGTCGCTGCAGGGTGGATTTATCTTCTTGCCGGTCACCCGTGATTTATAATGCTCTCTCCAAAAACATGATTCAGCATTCAATCTGGAATATCGTCAGTATATTCCAGAAACATCCGTTATTTCTTATGTCCTACCTGGAATACGCTCTGGTGGATACCCCCAACGACGTTTCCTGAGGACTCTGTGAAAATGAATAGGAATGCATAAAGGGGTGTGAAGTTGGTGTCTTCATCACAATAGAAGAAAAGTGAAGACTGCCACATATGAGCATCATGTATCTGCTCTACCGGACTGTTTATCCGACAATCAATTTTCAAAAGAACTCTGAGCTTCGA
The DNA here is from genome assembly GCA_012517935.1 of Acetobacter sp. Taxonomy (GTDB): domain Bacteria; phylum Pseudomonadota; class Alphaproteobacteria; order Acetobacterales; family Acetobacteraceae; genus Acetobacter. The sequence goes on from JAAYUA010000221.1 coordinate 5,889, forward strand.
CACTCAAAAACACGCAATCATCCCGTTACCGTTGCGGGTCGTTCTGGCTTGCCTGCGTTAATTTCTAAAAAATTTGGGCATGCTGGGATAAACATCGCTCTGGGCAGATAATACCACCCAGAGCGATGAAACATATTTTCTATTTTTTGACGACCGGCTGCCGTGTAGCTCTGAGATGACTCATCAGTTGATCATCAACCTCAAGATGCCCAGTGACCAGATGGGCTGGTGTCAGCGCCAACCAATTGTTCAACGAGATATCTTTATATATTCCGGTATGGAAAACATTAATGACCCGGACAGGCTCATCCCCAATATTTTCAATATAATGAGCAAGGGTTCTGGGAACATATCCAACATCGCCTGGAACAAAATCGAACGTTCTGGAATTATTAACCGCATCGAACACGGTCATTCGAGCCTTTCCAGAAATATAATACTGTAATTCATCGGCATCAGGATGCCAATGAACCTCTCGCATTCCGCCCGGCTCCAGATCAATAATCAACGCAGCCAATGTTGTTACACTGAAATTACGGGAATCAATGACCTGTGTTGCACCTCCGGGATAGGCAGTCGGCGGCGTAGTCGAAGCACGGAACACATATTTATCCGTGAAACTGACAGCCCCAAGATCCTTACGCACCTGCTCAAGCGGCGGTGGAACCGGCTGACGGAAAATATATTTTTCATGAGATGGAATATTCGCAAACGCTGCTTCCGGAACACCAAAATTCTTTGCAAGCACTTCCACTGGCAGATGTGCAAACAATTCTGTCACCAGAAGCGTCTGATTTTCCGAGAAATTGCCATCATTGAAAACCAGTACGAATTCCGTACCTTCCTCAAGCCCCTGAATAGCATGTGGGAAACCTGCGGGAGCAAACCATAGATCACCCGGCCCCAGATCTTCCACAAGTGTCTGTCTCTGATCGTCCATCAGGTAAAAACGAACTTTCCCCTGCAGAACGTAGGCCCATTCGGCCTCTTTATGCCAATGCATTTCACGGACAACACCCGGAGGAAGGCGCATATTGACGATTGCAAGTTCCTTGAGCGCACCCATTTCACGACAGGTAACTTCCCGTGCCCAACCACCATCTTCAAGACGGTTGTGAGCCATAGCAAACGGAAACTTGAGATTGGGTATTCCTCCATTATCCGTTACCGGAGGCAAGAAAATATCAGGATTCTGACTTTCAATTTCCGGATTGCGTGGTCCAACGATATCGGCTCCTCTTGAGCCCATAATCGGCTGATTCAACTTTTCCATAAATACAGTCCTATTTCAGAGGAAAAACCATAGAAACCAAGAAAATCTGATAAAGCACACTCTTAAACAAACGTGGCACCAGCGCGTGGATCCGCATCAGATTTATGTTCTCTCGAAGAAAATGCAATAATCACCAATGAAATAATAGCAATAACCAGAGATACATTGCTGTTTATAATTTTATCAAAATAAAAACCAAGAGCACCACCGGATGCAAATCCGAAAAGAACAAGGAAAAATATTCCAGACCACATCAGATTGGACTCACCGTTAATGCCCTCCTTTTTGAAAAAGCTTTGCGCAAGAAAATTGAAGGCCATTTGCACAACGAAGGTGACGGCAACATTTCCATAAAGCATTCCATGATCTTTATGAAAAGCGTTCCCCTGCATTCCTGCAACAAAACTGACCGCTACAGCCAGATAAGTCGTCGGAATTATATCCGCAAAGGCAAGAGCCGTAATAACAGCCAGCAACAAACACTCGGACCACAAGACAACAGTCGAGAAAGTTCGTCCAGTTTTCAAAAGAGTGGTCATCAGCACACCACACAAGGCAGACCCCAGACCAAATCCAATCACGGAACAGAAAGCAAACCAGAATGCCTCCCAGTCTCCCTGCACCAGACGATAACCAATCTGAACCACATTACCCGACTGAACAGTTGCAAATGTTTGCGCATGAAAGAAAGTCCACGCATTCATCAGCCCCGCACAAAAGGCAAGAGCAAAACCGATACCCCGATTTTCCATAAGGGGGAAATCATTTGTAGAAGGAACTTCCACTGCATGCGACTCCGCCATTTTCCTTCCTTTATAATAAAGAGAAAAATCGTCATTAATATTACAGTTTTATTGACATATAATATTCTGATATATACCAAAATATTACAGACACTCGTCTAAACGAACTTTCAGATAACGCGACAAAAACTGAAAAGTTCCCACTTCATAAAATTAAAGAGCGATAATTATTTTTCTCTTTTTAAATTAACTATTTTTAGAAAAATGTTATTCCTATTATGCAATGTTCGAAAAAAATTCTTTCGATCCAAAGTGAATGTCTCTGAGAGAGCATTACGATATCCATCAATATGGAAAGAGACAAAAAGACTCCAATTATCCTTCCAACGAAACAGATTTTATATTCTCTACACAACAAATATGTACAAACGCAGCGACTCACCCGTCTTATGTGATTGCATGAAGATTTGTCATATTTAGAAAAGCTGCATGGAAATCGAACACCACACCAATCACAAGGACTTTGATGGTCCCATCTGACTACAAATATTCTCAGCAAAGAAAGATTTTCTGATCGAACTCTTTGATCAGAAAATCGGACAAATAACAGCATGCAAAGCCATGCTGCATCTTACAACAAGCGGAATTTCTTTCTTCCACTCAAGCAGAAAAAACAACACCCATTATGCAAAAATTCGGGTAGTTTTCTTCAGTCAGCAACCGCTGATGTCGATACGACCGGCACTCGACTGATCGCTGCAGCAATCTGATCAGCAGCCTGACCCGTCAAATGACTCAACGCTGCAACCATCCCGGAAGTCCCCTTCCCCGCGGGCATACTCAACTTCAACTCTCCTGCGCCGACAGAGGTGGAATCATCCTCTCTGACAAGCGAATACTGACCCTCAAAGACGGCATTACCCGATCCATCCGTTGCAAAACGACGCACCGATAAATCGACGTACAAGGCTGGTTGTGAGGCAGTTGCATCATTTTGTACAAATACTCGTTTTCCAGGCAAACGTTCCGTAAGATCCGCCGCAAGGACACGTGAAATTTCCTGCGCTAGAGGCTCACTCCAGGCATCAGAACTGGAAACCAGCAGTCTGTAACCCATATCCGCTGTCACGATACGATCCCTGTCGAGACCTGTGGTGACGCTTGGCGCACGCACTTCAATCGGCGTCGGACCTGCAGTCACAGGATTTCCCGGCTCAGGAGAAAGCGTATAGAGCAAAGGATCCGAAGAACAGGCCGCCAGACATGACACTGTTGTCATGCTGACAATCAAGGCGCAGCTATATCGTGCTGAAAAACGCCGAAAGAAACGAAGATGAAGCAGCATTGAATCAGCGTCCTGTCACCAGAGAAGAAGGATGGTTCGTCAGATAGGTTGTCATCAGGCGCAGCGAGCGAGCAGCAGCAGTCATCTGGATGATCATACTTTGAAGATTACGACCAAAATCTCCGGAATTGCCGTAACTATTGAGCAAATGTCGGGCGCTAATGAGTGTCTTGTCCAGATTCTCGGATATTTCCGGCAGACGTTTCATCAAAGGCTGCACACCCTTACGCGTATCGTTCAGCAAGAGGCTCATGCTTTTCAAAGAATCACGCAACTGCACCAGAGCATCTTTCACTTCCGGGCTGTTGATGCGTTCATCCGCATGCGTCAGCAGATTTGCAGCACTGGTCCCGATCTTATCAAATGGCATCGCCGCCAATTTATCCGTCAAGGTCGAGACGGATTCCATAATCCCGCCCAGACCACCGGCTTCCCCCGGAATAACCAGAATATTATCTTCTTCAGATGTCACGGCCGGAGCCGGATGCCGCACAAAATTCAATGCAACTCCCGTTTCGCCCGTCAACAGGCTGACACTTTCCGGCGCGGCCCTCAGACCAAGACCAACTTGCGTTTTCAGCAGCGTGTCCAAAGCCGTATCTTTCATTTCTTCAAGCGTCAGAACACGCTCGGGCTGAAGCTCCATGGCGACACGGACACGCGCCTCTCCCGTTTTCGGATCAACCTTCAGCTTGACGCTGGTAACGTTACCAATCTGGATCCCGAACATGCTCACACTGCTGCCAGGATTCATGCCTTTTACCGAACTTGAGAAATAGCTCACAACCGGCACACGCGCATGATACGTCGCTGCATCTGCGCTTTCCTTGTCATCATACAAACGGAAAACCGTATTGGGAGGCGCCTGAATCGAATGAGGATTGTGTTTTTCAGGCATATTGAAAGCAATACCACCTGAAAAAAGCGCCTGAATTGACTGCATCTGCACTTTCAGGCCTCCGGCTCCAAAAGCCACATTCACACCAGAAGCATTCCAGAACCGGCTATCCGTCCGCAGATAATAATCATAAGGCTCGCGAACAAAGAACTGGATAATGGCAGGCCCAACCCCTCCCGGTGGAATCGTATATCCCAGAACTTCACCAACATCGACATCGCGAAAAAAGACAGGTGCGCCCGGCCCTATCGAGCCGATAGACTGCGCTACCAGAGAATATGTCTGGCCCGGCTGGTCTGAACGAATACCAGGCGGGCTTTCCAGCCCTCGGAAATGGTCCGCACGTTCACTTGCACCCGGTGGACCGGGGTCAAATGCGATATAAGCACCAGACAACAAGGTCTCCAGACCCGTTACACTGGCGCCATTGATCCGCGGACGCACAACCCAGAAACGGGCCTTTGTTGTCAGAAGCGGCGCGGCTTCAGCTTTCATCTGCACACGCACTTCAACCTGATGCATGTTCGGCGAAAGACGGATCGAAGATACAGTGCCGAGAGTGACTGCCCTGTTCTTGACCTGCGTCTGTCCGCTCGTCAGGCCATCTGCGGTGTCAAAGGTGATGACAATCTCTGGCCCGCGATTTTCCAGACCTTTCCATCCCAGAAAACCGGCAACAAGAATGGCCATGATGGGAAAAATCCAGATGAAGGAAAATCTGGCCCGCGTAACATCGGCTTCCGGAACCTCAACGTCGTCAGGTTGCGAAGATGAATTGCTGCTCTGACTACTCATGAGTGTACTGACTTCCTTGCTGCGCGCCGAGTAACTGAAGAATGGGTAAGTTGTCCGTTTTTTCCGGCAACATCCCACATCAGACGCGGATCAAAAGCATGTGCTGCGAAAATTGTAATGATGACGACGGCGGCGAAGGAAACGACACCTGCATTGGCCGTCACATTCGCCATTTCACTGAATCTGACCATTGCGACAAGAATTGAAATCATAAAGACATCAATCATCGACCAGCGGCCAATAGCTTCTATCACCCGATAAAGTTTGGTCCGAAGCAAAAGCCCATAAGGCAGATGGAAATGCACATCGATCAACATCCAGGTCAAACCAACAATTTTGGCGACAGGAACTGTGATCGATGCGAAAAGAACCAGCAGAGACAGAGGAATCAACCCCGCCTCCCAAAGCTCAATAACGCCGGAAATAATGGTGTGACCACTTCCATTCCCCAATTTGACATAGGTCATAACCGGCAGGATATTTGCTGGAATATAGAAAATAAATGCAGTCAACAGCAAAGCAGATGTCCTGTTGATGCTATTTGGCTTTCTGCGACGCATCTGATGCCCACAACGCGGACATTCGGCAACCACGGCCGTCAGCGGAACAGGGTCAGGAAACACCGTCACCAGACCGCAAGACGAACAACAGACCGTATGACTCGCCTTTGGTAGTGAGCTGTCGTCGAAATCGACCTGCTTTACCGAAACAATTCTCTCATCAGCCAACCGTGTGACCGATCGAATACGTCTCTGACGCCAGATGATGTCCTGATCCAGTGTCTGATCCGTTGCCGCCATGGTTAACATGAGAATGCCGATCAGATAGGTAGCTGGACCAACCTCGACATAGGCGATGTCAACAAGCTTCGTATAGGCGACAAAAATTCCGAGAATATAGACTTCCATCATCGACCATGGCCGCAACTGCTCATAAAGCTTCAGAAGAACCGGAGCCCAGTCAGGCAGGCGAGGCCGCGTTGCTGCCGTGAGAATCATGCCCATCAGACAAATCACGATCCCCGGCGCCAGAATGGTGACAAGAGCAACCAGAATACCGATCTCTCCCCACCCCTCATGAAGAAGCTCCATCGGGCCAGTCACCAGATCGACCGTGCGCTCCTGACCATAGAGATTGAGGGTCATCAACGATGAACTCAGAGTCGCCAGATAAAGCGCTGCGGAGCTGATGCAGAAAGCGAGAGGCGTTGCCACGGGACTCGTCCGATTGCGATGAATCATCGTCCGACCGCAGCGACTGCAGCGCGTAATCATCCCATCGGCTGTGTCCCCGATTCGTTGGAACAAGCCACAGGAGGGGCAAGATGTCAGACCACGGACAACCTGCACTCCTCCAGCCGCGTGAAAACGGGAACTCGTCCGTTTTCGGGCTTTACGGAAGGGTAAGGCAAACATCAGACGACCATAAAGTGATGTTATTTGTCCGACCAGTGCCCTTCACATATTGCGGGCTATGCAATCGTCGGCTATAGGGACCGCCGTCACGTGCCGACATAGCTCAGGGGTAGAGCAACTGATTCGTAATCAGTAGGTCCTCGGTTCAATTCCGAGTGTCGGCACCATTTTCCTTGAAGTTTCCTGCCTCAGAAATTTCACTTCACATCTACGGCAAATTGTAATTCAATTTGATTGCGGGTTTGCTGAACCGCACAGATGTTGCTCCAATCATCACACACCATCCAATAGAAAAATCCCATTCATCTTACCTTCCCCACGAAGACCCATTTTCGATCCATGCCCGCTGAGAAGATTGGCCACGAACTCCAAAGAATCATCACACGACAAAGCGAAACTCTTTCCCCCACCAGCCGAGAAACACTCTGGAGACCGCTGAAGACTCCGAACCCACCCTTTTCAAATCTGCAGAACATGATCTGACTTGCGCAATGAAAAATCTTCACAATCATGAAATTCATTTATATTCAAATCTATTTTACGATCTTTTAAATAGTCATCTTTGAACGCCGACTGCATCTCTAGCAACATATTACGTGCCGTATGGATCA
>JAAYUA010000222.1 GCA_012517935.1 Acetobacter sp.
GGCTGAATTATAGATGCCGGGAGAGAGCAGGACGACCTGCGGATCATCCACTCCGGAAGGAGCAGATTCGACCAGAGCGGCCTTGAGGCGCATGCCATAGCCATCGACGGGCATCAGATCGATGCCTGCGGTGATATCGGGCATGACGCGGAGGGTCGTGTGACGGTTCTCGATAACGTATGAGACGCCCGATGGGGTGCGGGCATTGTCTTCAAGGACGAGGAAATCGCCGTGTTCGTCCCGGACCAGATCTGTTCCGCTGATATGGACGTAAGTCCCTCCCGGAACATCGACGTCTTTCATCAAGGCACAGTAATTGGGGTTACCCAGCACCAGATGCGCGGGGATAATCCCGTCTTTCAGGGCTTTCTGATCATGATAGATATCGTGGAGGAAGCAGTTTAATGCCCTGACGCGCTGTTTCACGCCAGCTTCCACGGTCCGCCATTCTTTCTGGCGCAGAATTCTGGGGATCAGATCGAACGGCAGAATCCGGTCGATTGCGTCACGCTCGGTATAGACCGTGAATGTTATCCCGAGATTGTACAATTCGCGGGCCGCGTGTTCCGCTCTGGTATTCAGTTCTTCTGCCGACAGGGCATCAAGCCTTTTGCGGATCAACTCAATCTGCGGGTCAGGCTGATCACCTGAATGCGTCAGTTCGCAGAAAAACTCCGGGATCTTGTAGGAGGAGAAAAGCCCGGCTGGTGTTGCAGCATCTTTCGTTTCGCCCATACCCTAGTTCCTGCATCGTAACTATCCCGTCAGATTACCTGCTCCGGGTCGGGACGCAAGCGCAATGCGTCATTCAATGATGAAATATGCGTTCGAAAAGCATTAATTTTTCATTGATCATTATGGAGGAAGATGACGGATCGGCTGAAGGTGATGGATAAGAACAAAGAAGGAACATCATATGTCATCAATTTCTGGTCTGTCGCCGGTTTCCATGTTTATCCTCGATCAGAAGGATGAAGTGACTTCCGCGACCCAATGGGTCAAAACAGACGTATCGACCCTGTCGAATGTGGAAAAATTCAAGGCGGAAGCGGGCAGCATCACGTCAGCGGATGATCTGATGGGCAATTACCGTGCCTTGTCCGTGGTTCTGGGCGCTTATGGTCTGAGTTCACTGCAAAATTCGACAGCACTGGTAAAGGATCTGTTGACGCAGAACCCGTCTTCATCTTCATCGGTAGCTGCAAGATCCTCCAACGTGTCATGGCTTACTTTTGCCAGAGCTTTTTCGGATTGGAATTCATCCTCTTCTGATGGGAGCCAGCCGTTTGACACGACAGACAAGATTGATGCGGTTGTTCAGAAATATGAGATGAACCAGTATGAAAACTCCTTGAATACTGACAATTCAGGAGTGGGAAATGCGCTTTATTTTGCCCGCACCATGACAGCTTCGACAAGTCTGGCGCAGGTCATGAGCGATTCAAAGCTGTTGAAAGTTGTTGAAACCGTCAGTGGCTATGATCCGACGACTTTCGGGGCGCTGGATTATGATCAGCAGGTTCGACTGCTTCAAAAAACATTCAAATCGTCTGATTTTTCATCGCCAGAGAAAATCCAGCATTATGCAGAGCGCTATCTGGGAATGCTGCAGATATCGCCTCAGACAACGACATCTCCTGCAACGCTGCTGACGCTTTATGGCTCAGATGGCTCTGGCGATCCTATTCTGAGCCTTTTCGGGGCGACATCCAGCAATTTATCGTCCCTGTTCTGAAGGATTCAGACTGAGGGAAGATAGTCCGGGATATTACCCGCGAAGAGACGAATGGCCTCTATGATCTCCTGAGGGGACTCTTCCGTCAGAAAATATGTTCCCGGAATGCTGTGGCCACTTATTTCGCCTGTCGTCTCGGATTGCCAGAGCGCAGGCGGATCATACCATCCTCCCAGACGTCCACCAGCGGCCCATAAAACCATTAATGGGCAGTTCATGGGTTTCTGATGATGGGGCAGGCTGGGGATTGCTGATCCGGCCCATATGGGAAAATCAAAATAATCCTGAAGAGCCTCAGTCGCGAATGTGCCAGATTTGATGTCTGTTCCATCCGTCAGGGCCAATTCCATGATTTCTGTTGGCGTTCGGGCCATTTGTGATTCAGGTTTGGGGTGCAGTTGTCCAAACCAACAGGACTCATATTGCGAAAAGGCGAAAGCCATATCTGCTCTCTGGCTGTGATCAGCGCGTGGAACGGCTTCGATGATGACAACGCCTTTGACTTGTTCCGGGGCTTCCCGCGCCATCTGGCTGGCGACAATGGCGCCAATATCCTGTCCTGCGATCAGGAGTGGCTGATTTTGATCCGCGAAGCTCAGGAGATGTCTGGCCTGCTCCTGTATCGACAGTTCAGGGTGGAGATCAGGGCAGATCACCGTAAAATCACGCGCGAGAGCCGGCGCGACAGCGTTCCAGCACGCGTGGGTTTCCGGTCGTCCATGCAGCAGCATGATCTGGGGCCCATGACCGCCACGGCGGAGCCTCCAATGTAACGGGCCGACTTTTTCCTCGGTGAATCCTTTGAAAAACATCCCATTACACATTTTGATCACATTCTGTTGCAGCGTGGATGACGAAGCAGCGTCGTTGTTTGTTGATGGCGGTCAGGATCAGACGCCTCTTGTGTTAAGTCAATGTACGGGTTGTAAGTGAGTTGATTTTCAGACTTCTGATTTTCTCGGCAGCAAGAGGGTTAATCCTTTGGAAACACATGATTTTCGTAGTCTCGATCCCGAAGGTCATGATCTGGAGGAATTGCGTGCGCTGGGACATCGCATGCTGGATGACATGTTTGATAATGTCTCTTTCCTGCGTGAAACGCCTGTCTGGCAGCCGATGCCTGATGCGATCAGGAACGGGATAAGAGAGCAGAAGATGCCGCATGCGGGTCAAAATCCGCAGGATCTCTATGATTTTTTCAGCTCCCATATTCTGCCTTATGCTGTTGGCAATAGGCATCCGGGTTTCATGGGGTGGGTCCATGGCGGTGGAACCTTGCCGGGCATGCTTGCTGAAATGCTTGCGGCTGGTCTGAATGCCAATCTGGGAGGGCGTGATCACGCGCCCGTTGAACTGGAACGCGCTGTCATTCGTTGGACAGCTGAAGTTCTGGGGCTGCCTGTTACCAGTTCCGGAGTGCTGGTTACCGGTTCATCCATGGCGAATTTCATCGCTGTTCTGACGGCCAGCCGTGCGACGGAAGATGGAACAGAGATCAGGACGAAAGGGATCAGCGGTCGTCGTTTGAGAGGGTATGCCGCTGAAACAGCGCATGGGTGCATTTCCCGCGCTTTCGATATGTGCGGTCTGGGATCTGATGCGTTGAAGATCATCCCTGTTGATGATCAGTTTCGTATGGATATAGCCGCCCTGAAAACGGCAATTGCCGAGGATCGCGCATCCGGGATGGAGCCGTTTCTTGTCGTGGGGACGGCGGGCGCAGTCGATACGGGGGCCTGCGATCCGTTAGATGATATTGCGGCAGTGGCCGATGTGGAAAATCTCTGGTTCCATGTCGATGGAGCTTTCGGGGCTCTGGCCCGTCTTGCGCCAGATATGCGTTCACTGGTGGCTGGGATCGAGAAGGCTGACAGTGTAGCGCTTGATTTTCACAAATGGGCGCAGGTGCCCTATGATGCCGGTTGTGTCATTATGCGTGACGGCTCCAGGCAGAGAGCCACCTTTGCACAGAATTTAGCATATTTGACCAAGGAAACGCGGGGTATGGCCGCCAATCCGCCATGGTTCTGCGATCTCGGTCCCGATCTTTCCCGTGGTTTCAGGGCCCTCAAAGTCTGGATGACGATATCCGTTTATGGAACTGTCGAACTCGGACGTATGGTCACGCAATGTTGTGCCGTTGCTCGTCATCTGGCGGATCGTGTCGCAGCAGAGCCTCGGCTGGAACTTCTTGCGCCTGTTGCGTTGAATATCGTCTGTTTCCGGGTGAAAGCGGATGATGCCGTGGTGAATGATCTGAACAGTGAATTGATCCGGGACATGCAGGAGAGTGGTGTCGCTGCGCCATCTGCGACGACTTTGCGTGGCGTGCGTGCCATTCGATGTGCGATCGTCAATCACAGGACCTTACCTGAGGATGTCGATTGCATGATCGATCATCTTTTCAAACTTGCAGATGCACGAAGCCCTGAGTGAGGATCAATCCTGAAACAGTAATGACCGTTTTTTTGAGCACGCGGGAGAGAAAATTGAAACATATTGAGCAACATCTTGTCTGCGGAGGCCAGCAGACAGTTTTCAGCCATTATTCTGAAACCCTTGCCTGCGAAATGAAATGTGCGGTTTTTGTGCCCGCACATGCGGACAATGTTCGTCTGCCGGTGATTTACTGGCTTTCCGGGCTGACATGCACAGAACAGAATTTCATTACCAAGTCGGGTGCACAGCGATATGCTGCGGAACATGGCGTCATCATTGTTGCTCCGGATACAAGCCCCCGTGGCGATCAGGTTGCGGATGATCCGGCTTATGATCTGGGGCAGGGGGCGGGTTTCTATGTCAATGCGACACAGGCCCCATGGTCCGAGCATTATCGGATGTATGATTATATCGTTTCAGAATTGCCAAACCTGATTGAACAGAATTTCCCGGCAAGCGCGCAAAGGAGCATCATGGGCCATTCGATGGGTGGACATGGGGCTCTGGTTATCGCCCTTAAAAATCCGGGTCGTTACAAGGCGGTCTCGGCTTTTGCGCCTATCGTTGCACCGTCACAGGTTGCCTGGGGTGAAAAGGCTTTTGGAGCTTATCTTGGTTCGGACCGGGAGATGTGGAAAAATTACGATGCTACTGCACTGTTGCAGGCATCGACGGAACGTCTGCCTATTCTGATCGATCAGGGAGGAGGCGATGATTTCCTGAAAACCCAGTTAAAGCCGGAAATTCTTGCGGTGGAAGCAGAGCGTTGTGGTTATCCGCTCGAACTGCGCATCCAATCTGGTTATGATCATAGCTATTATTTTATCAGCACGTTTATCGGTGATCATATTGCCCGACATGCTGCGGCTTTTACTCGATAGTTTCTGAATTTCCCGACATTGTTGATGCAATGTCGGGAATAAGAGACGGCCAGAAGTCTTATTCGTCCTTCAGTTCGGCATCGATTTGCAGCGCCTTCTGAGCCATCAGCAGCGCGCTTTCCCGGCTGACAGCACCGCAGATAAAGCGTGCGGGATGAGCAAACACGGCATCTGGAATACCGGATGCGTCAGCCAACGCTTTTCCTTCAAGACCACGCCATGCTTCGGGGAGAGAAACACGCTGTCCAAAATCTCCTTTTACAGGAGGGACAGCCTTGACATTCCATTGCCCTGCATGAGCTGGTGAAACGACAAAGATGACCGGCAGGTCGTGTTCAAAAATGACCTTCTCCGTCGGCATACCGGTTTCCATCACCAGAATGCGTTTGTCTTCGGCTTTTTCAAAGGCTTCAAGAACGCGGCTGGTTGCCTTGAGGCTTGCGCGAAGGCGGTCTGTCATATGGACCAGATGGGTTGCGATAATGGCTGCGCCATCTGCAAAACCGCTCATTTCGCGTTTTTTGGCTTCTTTTTCGCCGTAAAGCTCAATCGTGTCCCAAGGTGGGTTGCAACCGACAATCAGGTCCGCAAGAGAAAGTCGCCCCATTCTGGCAACGCCGTTATCATCCTGATCAACTGGGATGATCAGGGACTTGTCGATGCTTTGCCAGATTGCTTGCAGCGTTTCTTCATCGACGGGTTCGTTGAGCATATTGCGGATTGCGGCCAGACCATAATCTTTCCACAGGAGACCCGCTGCGCTGTAGGGGATTCCCCCCGGACGCAGGGGTTTATTGCGCATGTGGTGGTCATAACGCCCAATGGCAGGATCATGGATGTTGCCGACGTCAAAAGCGATATCAGCGGCATCGATAATCGTTGAGGTGCGTGTCCGCTGGAGTGTCAGTCGGCCGGATGACGTGCCGTTGATGACACGCTCCCGGATATCGCCCTCCGGGGCCAGAGCGTAATGGAGGATGACGTAACCAAGGGTCTCGTCAATATGGAAGTTGCCCGAATGTGTTACGGCAGTGATTGTCTGTTTCGGGTCTGAGAGACCGATGGGTGTATGTTCTGTCATAAATTGGCCTAGAGTAAGCAGAATGAAAATTCATCCGGCAATATGATGCATTGGATCGATATTCAACACCGATTTTCTGGAGAATAACGGTTAGCCGTCAGGCGTTCTCTTCGCTTTTCAGTGCCTTCTGGGCGGAAGGGCGCGACAAGACCCTTTCACGTAGGGCGGATGATTTTGGATAGGACGAAATATCCAGATGCAGAGGAATGGTCCACCGTAGAATGACGGCTATCAGTGCATCTGCCTGAGTGAAGCCCTGCGGTAGTAGCCAGCCGTTCTCTGACGCCCCAAGTAGAGCTTCGAGTTGAGTCATTCTGCGCATGAAATTTGTCTGAAAAATTTTCTTCGTGTCTTCAGAATAGGATGAAGAGAAGAAGGGGCCGATGGCTCCGTGAACATCTTCACAAAAGCCAAGGGCTTCAAGGAGACGCGCCTGTTCCAGAGATCCGTCAGCAGGACGGAAAGCAGGAACATCGGATTGATGACCAATCCAGGTCAGGATCGCGACATTCTGAGTAATGACGGTGCCCGGAGAGATTTCAAGTGCTGGAACTGCACCGCGAGGATTTACAGAAAGATAGTCCGATCCGTCTGGAAGGGTCTTATCGCCGAGATTAACCTTCACAGTTTCGAATGGGAGACCCGTTTCGTTCAGAATGATATGTGAAGCGAGCGAACACGCGCCAGGGGAATAATAAAGTTTCATCGGTCTCAGACCTCCTGTTCGAAAATCAACCTGTGGCTATTGGAGGCGCATGATCTCTTTTGAACACAGGTATGTCGAGGGAAAAAACCTTCTGGGTTGAGGGATTGTTTTATTTTTTGTCAGGTGAGCATATTACACGTAACATGTCGAAAATTCGAAGATAGAAAGACTTCATGAAGAATGCTGGAAGAAAATTTCGTGTCAGTGCGGAAATTTATGGAAAGATGTTCTTGAACGGGAGCACTTCACAATATGATCTCAAGAGACTTAATCAGTGATAGTTTCTTGTCAAAATTTTGAATTGTGTTTTTCACAGATTTTAAAGGTGACACACAACAGGTATCGCAGAGAAATGCCGTGAACGATAGAAATTCAGTCATGCCCCTGACGCCAACGCCATGGCTTGCCATCACCCTTGATGAATAAAAGAGCCAAAAATGCTGCGGTGATCAGGATATAGCCAAGAGGGATCATCCATGCCGGGCAATCGAAGTAATTCCTGACGACAGGGGTGCTGACCATTAAAAAACAGTAAATGCCAGTTGATATCCATCCGGCAAGATTTTTTGGGGCAACACCAATTCCATAGGTTTTCACTCCAAACCACGGATTTCTCATATTTTTTCCTGCAAATCAGTTCTGTAATATTTCAGAAAACAAACGAACTTTATGATAATATTTTATGGGTTCAGAAACAATATTTTTCTGACGCCCGCTTTCGATGATTAAATATTTAGAAAATCTTTCTTAAGCGTCATGCAATGCACTGCCGTCAGGAGCTGTCATCACCGAATTAATGAAGCGCTCGCATCTATTTTAAAAATATTATTGTTTCTTTCATCAGCTTTCTGGAGACATCCAGAGCGCAACGCTTCCGATCAGCGCAGCAAATGCGACATAGATTGCCGGGGCTATGGGCGTATGAGGTGTTAGCGTTGAAATGATTGCAGGCGTTAAGCCACCAAAAATGGCATAAGAA
>JAAYUA010000223.1 GCA_012517935.1 Acetobacter sp.
TTGTGAGAATGCAGATGGAGAAACCGCCGTCACCAGAACACCATGTGCACCACCTGCCTCCTTCTGGACCACAGTCGCCGGATCATCCTTCAAAGCATTGATCGTCACAGCCGCACCCAACTGTGTCGCCACCTTTAACTTGTCGTCATCAATATCAATTGCAATCATACGGAAACCCATGGCTTTGCCGTATTGCAAGGCCATTTGCCCCAGGCCGCCAACACCAGACACAGCCACCCAATCGCCAGCCTTGGCCTCTGTCATTTTCAAACCTTTGTAAACTGTCAGGCCAGCACACAGGACAGGTGCAACCTGCAACGGGTCCGCATCCTCCGGCACATGGGCGACATATTTGGGGTCAGCCACAACATATTCCGCAAAACACCCGTTAACTGTATAACCAGTGTCATCCTGCTTTTCGCAAAGCGTCTCCCATCCACCAAGGCAATGCTCGCAGTGGCCACAGGCTGAATACAACCAGGGGACGCCAACCCGCTCTCCTTCGCTGACCCACTTCACGTTGCTGCCAACAGCCACAACCCGGCCGACACCTTCATGACCGGGAATGAACGGCAATGTCGGTTTGACAGGCCAATCACCATGCGCCGCGTGAAGATCGGTATGGCAGACACCACAGGCCTCCATCTTCACCAGAATATGGTCGGGCCCACAATCAGGAACTGGAACACGCTCGATCACCAGGGGTTTGCCAAATTCGCGGACAACAGCCGCCAGCATTGTATCAGTCATAAGAGCCACCTTCCTCTGTGATGGTTGAATCGCCTATCATAAGCAGAAGTTGCGGACAGTGATCTGAATCAAAAAACATTCACATGCGCCATATATGAATGATCGCGGCAGAAGCTTATCTAACGGAACATATTTTGACAGGGTGGAAGCGATGACCAAGAACCCATGCTGTCAAAACACGGATCGCGACGAACAGACAGGAGAACGACCCAAGTGAAGAAAACGTCTCTCAAGATAAGCGGAACAATTGCAACTTTCATATTGTTTTCGATCGGTCACACAAATCCGGCTCATGCCTGGGGGCCAAACGGCCATGCCATCATTGCCGATATTGCTGAAACGCAGCTCTCTCCACAAGCAGCAGCAGAGGTTCAGAAACTCCTCGCCTCCGAAGGATATAAAACGCTCGATCAGGTCGCTTCATGGCCCGACACGATCGGCCATCTGTCGCACAAGGATGGCGGGGCTCCGGAAACTCTCCGTTGGCATTACGTCAATATTCCTGTGGAGAAAATGTATTACGAGCAGGAAAGAGATTGCCCCGATAAAATATGCGTCACGGAGAAACTTCCTGAACAGGTCGCCATTCTCGCCGATCACTCCAAATCTGTCAGTGACCGTGAAACAGCCTTGAAATGGGTCGTTCATCTGGTCGGCGATCTGCACCAGCCACTCCACACCGGAGATCATAACAATGACCGTGGCGGAAACGATGTAAAAATTACCTACTTTGGCAATACGGGGAACGGCCACATGAATCTTCATTCCATCTGGGATGAAGGAATTCTGGACCACGAAACCGGCCTGACCGTCGGTCGACACTATACGATTGATTTCGGCAAGGCTCGCAAGACCGCCGACGACTTTTCTTCATCCATCACCCCCGATGAAATCGCTTACTGGAACGATGGATTTTCTCTGGATAACACACGCGAAAACGTTATCCACTGGACAAATGAGAGCCAGAATCTGTCCCGTGTCGTCGTTTATGGCCTTCTCCCGCAAAGCCAGAATGCAAAACTGGGAGAAACCTACACGCAGCAAACCTGGCCGATCGTCAATCTGCGCGTGAAACAGGCCGGCACGCGTCTCGCAGCAATCTTGAATGCAGCCCTGTCTGAACCCGCCTCAACACACTAATTTTTTCAAACTCTGAGAGGGAGCCCAATCCGACGGCTCACCTCTGCTGCAACCATGGGCGTGTCATTCAGTGGCGTGACCGGCCATGGTCTCAGCATCTCCTCCAGAAACCGCACCCGGTCAGCATCACGCAACGCTTCCAGAAACAGGCGTATACGACGTGAACGTCCAGGCAAAGGATAAACCGCAACAGGCGCCCTTCCAGCCACAGCTTCCGACACCATGGAAACACTATCAGCCGTCACCACCAAGAAATCGGCACAGGCTACGAGCCCCAGATAAGGGTTGTCATCACCGCCAGTCCAAATCTCTCCACCCAATTCTGCAACGGCATTTTTCAGAATATCCGTAGCTTCACCTCCGGTCCGCCGAGATGTTGTCACGAACAGATGTGCCCCCATATGCCGGACAATCCGGTCCAGTTTCCGCATAAGATCACGCGCCTCTTCCGCGCCAAAACGGAACCGCCCATTTGAGCCCCCAACCAACACAGCAAGCAGAGGGCGACCATCGGGCTTCAGACGCGTATGCCACTTACTTTCTGCAGTGCTGAGTGTCTCCAATGAAAGCCCATGAAGAGCCGTCCTGCTGAGCAACACATTCGGCCCAGAAATTTCATCATGCACATTAGCAACCACAACATCGAACCATCTCAGAGGCAGGCGCGGGTTCTGAATCTGTACTACCGGCCGGTCTGAGCGCCTTAAAGCCGCGCCCACACGTCCGCCCTTGCCGGCTACACTGAAAATCACATCACTCTCTGGAACAGCCTCTATTGCACTCTGGGGAAATGGCCAAAAACGCATCGGCAGATGACGTTGCAAGCCCGTCGGGCGAATGGGGGTAAAATCTGCCGGCACAGAAAAATAGCCTGCCAGACCGGATGCCTGACTACGCATTCCGGCAAAATCTTCAGCAATGATGCTTATATGACTATCAGAAATCACGGGAAATAAGCTTTTCGAAAGTCACGATTTCGTAAAAGAATTTCATGATATTATGTCTACACCCCAAGAAAAATCTGGTTATGATGATAACTTATGATGTCTGATGATCCAATCTGAAGCCGCAGAATCAGGCTCTGACATTCCATCTTTTGCATTACCCAAGGGGGAGGAATTACTTCCCCGAAAGAACAAACGGGAGCCCATATGCAGAACCCTCAAGCTGATCGCCGTATGATTGAGGATTATGCGCTCATTGGAAATGCACGCAGCGCAGCATTGATCCACCGCAAGGGGACGATTGAATGGCTGTGCATGCCCCGTTTCGATTCCGAAGCCTTGATGGCCTCCCTCCTTGGCTCATCCGAAAATGGATGCTGGAAACTCTGCGCCAGCGATCCCGAAGCGCGTTACAGCCGACGCTATCTGCCTGATACAATGGTCCTCGAAACGACGATTGAAACAGATACCGGATGCGCTGTTGTTCTTGATTTCATGCCTCCACCGGCTGAAGGACGCCGGCTGTTCGAACTTGTCCGCATCATCAAAGGGGTACATGGATATATCGATTTAGAAACAGCAATGAAGATACGCTGTGGATACGGACTTTATGAACCATGGCATGAACAGCGCGAAGGAGCGATCTATGCCATCTCGGGACATGATGCCCTCCGCCTGAGCTGTTCGATCGATCTCGGCAAACTCAACGGTCAAACCAGCGCGCAATTCAGATTATCCGCCGGGCAAACCCATCATGCGACGCTGGAATGGTATCCATCACACACGACACCAGAACTGCCACGGGATCCCTTCGCCCTGCTACGTCACACAATCGCGACAGGACGGGAATGGAGTGATCGCTGCATTTATGAAGGAAGATATCAGGAAATTGTCCGGCGTTCCCTTCAAACACTCAAGGCACTGACATACGAACCGACCGGGGGCATCGTCGCAGCTCCGACAACTTCTCTCCCCGAAATGCCGGGAGGTGTCAGAAACTGGGACTATCGTTATTGCTGGATCCGCGATGCCGCCTGGACCATCCATGCACTCTCCATCTCCGGGTTCCAGGAGGAAGCCAGTGACTGGCGCTGGTGGCTGATGCGCGCAACAGCCGGAATGCCCGATCATCTGAGCATCATGTATGGGCTGCATGGTGAACGTCGGCTGGTAGAATTCGAACTGGATCACCTGACGGGCTACGAAAACTCACGCCCCGTCAGGATCGGCAACGGTGCCCATGACCAACTCCAGCTTGATGTCTACGGATCCCTCCTCGGCGCTTTTGACGCAGCCCGACGTGATGGGTTGCCAGACATGGATAAGGTCTGGCCCTTACAACGCGCTGTAGCAAATCGCCTCCTGTCCCTCTGGCAGGAACCGGATTCGGGGCTTTGGGAAGTCCGCGGTGGCGTGCGTCATTTCACTTACTCGAAAATGATGTGCTGGTTTGCTTTTGACCGCACGATCGCCTCGGCACAGGATTTTGGTCTTACAGGAGAAATTGAAGCATGGATCACCGCACGTGACGCGATTCATGCAGAAGTCTGCGAAAAAGGCTACGATTCAGCGAGCAACAGTTTCGTCCAGTATTACGGCGCAGACCGGGTGGATGCTTCTCTTTTGCAGATATCTCTGCTGGGCTTTCTGCCCGCATCCGATCCCCGGGTAAAAGGCACGGTCGCCAGAATCGAACGCGACCTTCTGATCAATGGCTTCGTCTATCGCTATCTGACCGACAGCGAAGAAGCTGATGGACTTCCCGGAGGAGAAGGAGCGTTTCTTGCATGCAGTTTCTGGCTCTGCGACGCGTGGATCATGGAAGGCAAAGTCAACGAAGCCCGTGCCCTGTTTGAACGCCTTCTAAACTGCACCAACGATCTTGGACTTCTGGCTGAGGAATATGAACCCACCCTGAAGCGACAGCTCGGTAACTTCCCTCAAGCCTTCAGTCACTTTGCCCTGATCAATACCGCACATATGCTGAATCAGGGAGTGATCCATGCCAGTGCACGTCGACAGAAACGTGGGTATCCGGTCTGATCGCTCAAAAGAGCACATTAATGTCGAGTATATACGCGGCTTTCGCCACATTTAATGTCCTGCGCATCTTCGCCCTCGGAATTACGTGGAACCTGTCGAGGTCAAATTCTGAAGCCTCAAAATCCTGGCCCGAAATGAAAGCATTTTATGCTACATGCAGGAAGTAGAAGGTGATTCTTGCCTTTCTTCAAAAATCCAGAATTACTTGAATGATTTCAAAGCTTAAATCAACAAAATGACTCTTCATAGAATCCCGCGATGATCAATCCGCTTGATTCAACACGTCAAA
>JAAYUA010000035.1 GCA_012517935.1 Acetobacter sp.
GCTTCCTTGGGGCAATCTGTTGCGTTCAATCATGTTCAGGGCGATCAGGCCCGGTACGGCCATGATGGCGCCGAAAAGGAAAGTGGCCTGAGCGGAGAAAAGATAGCCGACGGCTCCCATAAGGCCTGCGGAAACCGCATTCCCAATGGCTGCGAAGCTTGCATTGCGTCCAAAGCGTTCTCCCAGTCCACCAGTGCTTTTCCCGGGAGAGCGGAGAGCATAAGTGGCGACCACCATGAGGGTCAGGGCGCTGATGGCCGGATTGAGTGTGCAACTGGCGATGCCGTGAAATATCTGCGCGATGGCGACCGGGAGTTGCTGGGGGAAGAAGGCGATCAGCAGGCAGGACAGGATGATGGCGATAATTGAGAACGTTGCGATCCCATGCTTGTCACGCAGGGTATCGACGAACGCGCCAGCGGGAACCTGACTGGCCATGGCGGTCACTGAGCCAATGCTCAGGGCGATGCCGATTTCACCCTGCGTCCAATGTTCTCCAGTGAGATAAACGGCGACGAAAGGGCCGAAAGCAGCCTGAAGGTTGGCGACGAAGAAGCACAGCCAATCGAGCCCTCTGGCGCTGTTCTGGGGTAGCCAATTCGGACGTCGAATCACTGAAAGCGGTTCTCCGTGCAAAAATCAGGGATGCTGTGCATCTGTGGGTTCATTCTGTTTTGTGGGTGCAGATTCCTTTGAAGCTGTCGTTGGCTCGGGAGACGTTGTTTTTGGTGTTTTTTCTGCGTTTTCACCGGCTTCCACTTGTGGGTGGGGGGATGTGGAAATGGTTACGGAAGCAGGTGGGGAAGGGGGTTGTGTCTGAGGCTTGGGAATAACCGGCCCCCAGACGACCTGTATCGCCGTAGTGTCGGGATCATATGCAGGGGCGCTGTTGATGATATCGCGCGGAATGCGGGTCAGCAGAGGGCCAAGCGGATTGCCGGCCTGAGAATGTATCAAGGCCCATGCGACAGCGACGCGCCGGTTGCCGACGCCGAGAAACCCCCCGACATCAAGAACGACGGCTTCGATCTGGCCATCCTGTCCGGAGAGAACATCAATGATGCGGCCGATTGTTTTCGTATCTGGTCCCTGAACTTCACGATCAATCAGACCGGCAAGACTCATGGAGCGTATTTCTGTTGGTTCAGCCTGTCCGGCCACTCGGGGAGTTGCTGTTTCTGCTGCCTGAACAGGGATTTCGGGGCTGTCGCCGCTGTTCATATCGGAGATTGGGCCGGAGAATTTTGCCTCGTTAAGAGGAGAGGGTTCCGCGATGGCCGACGTGGATGCAAGGGACGAAAGGAGGAAGAGGGAGCCCGCGCAAAAGCTGGTCAACCAGTCCTTGCGCGTGTCCGGGTAGAGAAGTGTATTGATCTTCACCATGCGCCCTTTAACACCACGAGTGCTTTATCCTGTCACCATATTCAGTATGCGTTCCAAGAGGTATCAATATTTTCAGCAGGAAAACGCTTGCCTGAAGGGTGTGTTTCTCCCTGTTCTTAATTGTAACTGGATGCAACAGGCGCTGCCGATCTCTGAAGAATGATCGTATGATGAGGGATCATGGAAATAACACCGCATATTCTCATCATTGATGATGACCGGGAAATCCGGGATCTCCTGGCCCGTTTTCTTGAGCGAAATCAGATACGTGTGACCACGGCTCGTGATGGACGGGAGGCCCGGCGTGTGTGGTCTGCCGGACATTATCATCTTGTGGTTCTCGATCTGATGCTGCCGGGAGAGACGGGGTTGGATATTGCCCGCTGGCTGCGAACCCAGGGCAATGTGCCAATCATCATGCTGACGGCCATGAGTGATGAGACGGATCGGATCATCGGTCTGGAACTCGGTGCGGATGATTATGTATCGAAGCCGTTCAACCCGCGGGAGCTTCTGGCGCGTGTGCGCGCGGTGTTGCGTCGGATCGGGGACGGGCATGAAAACACGCAGGGCGGGACGCGGAACATGCGTTTTTCTGGTTGGCTTCTGGAGGTGTCCCGTCGGCGCCTTTTGAATCCTGACGGTGTGGAAGTCTCTTTGACGGGTGGTGAGTTCGACTTGTTGCAGGCGCTTCTTGAGCGTGCGAATCGTGTTTTGACACGAGATATGTTGCTCGATCTTCTAAGAGGACGTCAGGCAGGACCGTTTGATCGTGCGATTGATGTCGCGATCAGCCGACTTCGACGCAAGTTGGAGGATGATGGTCGCAATTCACAGCTGATCAAGACGGTGCGGGGCGGTGGGTATGTTTTCGAGGCGGATGTTGAGCGGGTTTGAAGGGTGTCTGGTTCCTTGAATAAAGAAACAGTGGATTCCGGTGTTCAGTAGGTGAAGCTTTTCCCCGCTTCTCTGGCAGCCCGCGCCAGTCTGGTTCTTATCGCTGGGTTCGCTGTGATTGAGGTCGCAGGTCTGACGATCGAAGCGATGGACCGGATGGATTTTGATCGTCGAATGGCCCGGCATCAGGTCATGTCGCATGTTGCCATGATCTATCGGACGGTTGAGGACGCTAAACCGGCAGACAGGGCTGCTGTTGTTGAAGATCTGAACAAATCCGGTGATTTCAGCGCCAGCCTGAGCGCTGTTCCTCCCAAGGACTTGACGCATGAGGTTCCGGAGCGGGATTTGCCGCTCCTTCTTTCATGGGCGGAAATGCGGCCACGGGAAAATGATGGTCCTCCGCCAATGAGAGGGTTTGAAGGGCCTTGGGAGCACCCAGAGTCTCCGCCAGTTTTTTTTCTGCCAAAGATGGGGCGCATGCCTCCGCCTCCGGATGGCTTTCGTGGTGGGTTTGGTGACCCGCCGCCATTGCGTTTTTTCCGTGGTGGCGGACGGCCTCTGCATATTCTGTCATTTCCTCAAAGACATGGGCGTCATCTTGCGGTTGCGATGCAGCTTCCCGATGACAGCCAGTGGCTTGAGATCAGAGCCGTGTTGCCAAGAGCGACACCTTTTTCGTCGCCGTTGTTTCCTCTGGCTTTTGCATTGATGACTGCCGTTGGGGGCACACTGATCGTTATTGCGGTGCGGCGACTTCTGGCGCCTGTTGGAACATTGGTGGCAGCGGCGGAAAATCTGGTTCCCGACGATAATGCAGCGCCGCTTCCTGAAAAGGGGCCGCTGGAACTGGTTCGTGCTGCGGTGGCCTTCAATGCAATGGCTGCACGTATCCGCCGTTTTGTTTCGGACCGGACACTCGTTCTGACTGCGATTGGGCATGATCTGCGCACGCCAATCACGCGGATGAAGTTGCGTGCCGAATTTATTGACGATGAGGAATTGCGTGAAAAATTCCTGAGCGATCTGAATGAACTGACATCCATGGTTGATGCCACCTTGGCTTATGGTCGTGAAAGTTCAGGAAGGGAGCCTCTGGTAAATATGGATCTGCGTGCTTTGCTGCATACAGTGGTGGATGATCTGGTGGAGAGCCGCCCCGGGAGTGAAGAACGTCTGGTTTTTGACGAAGGGAATAGTGTTGGTCGGGCGCCGGTGATTATCCGTGGGCGTCCTGTGGCGCTGAAGCGTGCGTTCACGAACCTTGCCGGAAATGCCTTGAATTATGCGGGAGGAGCGATTGTGCGGCTGACTGGCGGCGGCGATCATCCTGTAGTCGTCACGATTGATGATGAAGGGCCAGGGCTTCCGGAAGAGGACCTGACGCGCATGTTTGAGCCATTTGTTCGGATGGAGGAAAGTCGGAACAGGGAGACTGGTGGTGCCGGTCTGGGTCTGGCGATTGTTCGGACGATCATTCGTGGGCATGGTGGTGATGTCATATTAAAAAATCGGCACCCGCATGGTCTTTCTGCCATCGTAACCCTTTCCTGAGGGCCTCGAGGTGTGGCTGTCAGCCCGATATGGAGGTATGCAGAAAAATCGAGACTAATCAGGTGGATGGTTCATTAATGCTTCAGGGTCTTTATGCGCGCATCGTGACTTATGCTTCGGACCCGAAGGCTCCTGTCTGGCTGGCTGTTCTGGCGTTTTCGGAGGCCAGCTTTTTTCCGCTGCCGGCAGAAACACTTTTGATACCCATGACGTTGGCCAGGCGTGAGAAAGCCTGGCTTTATGCGCTGATTACAACGATTGCCAGCGTTGCCGGTGGGATCCTTGGGTGGTTTATCGGCGCATGGCTGCTTCAGGCGGTCGCACAACCGATCGTTCATTTTTATCATGCGGAAGCAACGCTTCAGACTTTGCAGGAGCGTTTTCGGGAATGGGGCATATGGATTGTGCTCATCAAAGGTTTGACGCCCATCCCCTATAAATTCGTGACAATCGCCAGTGGAGCAGCGCATTTTGCATTGTTGCCCTTTGTTCTTGCCAGTCTTGTGACAAGAGGCGCCCGTTTTTTTCTGGTTGCGGGTTTGTTGCGGCGCTTTGGTCCCGTGATTGAAGGTTTTATTGAGAAGAGACTGCCTTTGATCGCCGGTGCTTTTGCCATTCTGCTTGTAGCTGGTTTTGTGGCGTTGAAATTTCTTTGAGTTTGGCGTGAATCGTAAGACGGGGTCTTAACAGTCGCAATCCTGCTTGTGCAGTGATGAGCGTGCTTCTGATACCATTGTTGTTTCGAGAGGATGGAGCCGTAAACACTGGAAGATTGTCTTCCGTCTGCAATGGAGACAGTCAGCGGATGTCTTTGTGCGTTCCATGTTGAATGTTTCCACATAACTGTCTTCACGTGAATTTATATTGCAATTGGCTTCATATATTTGCATTTCATATATTAATTTCAAAATATATTCACTGAATAAAGAATGTCTGGTGGTTAACAGTGCGCACTACTCTGCTTGATTTCCCCCTACCGATCATTCAGGCGCCGATGGCTGGCGTTTCTACGCCCGCATTGGCTGCTGCGGTTTCAAATGCAGGCGGTCTGGGTTCGCTTGGTGTGGGGGCGAGCACGGCAGAGGCAGTGCATCGGATGATTGAGGAAACTTATTCTCTCACGGATAAGCCGTTTAATGTGAATGTGTTTTGTCATTCATCTGACAAGCGTGATGCATCGCGCGACAAGATGTGGCTTGATTATCTTACCCCTTATTTTGAAGAATTCGGTGTTGAGGCACCAAAATTTCTGAATGAAATTTACAAAAGTTTTCTCGATGATGACAATATATTTCAAATAATACTTTCTCTTAAGCCAGCTTATGTGAGTTTTCACTTCGGTTTACCATCGGCAGATCAACTCTCAGCACTACGTGATGCTGGCATCAAAACATTGGCAACTGCGACCAACCTTACGGAGGCGGCCCAGATTGAAGCTGCGGGTATTGATGGAATTATAGCGCAGGGAATTGAGGCGGGTGGACATAGAGGCATGTTTGACCTGGATATGCCTGATGAATGCCTGAGCACGGCTGTTTTGGTTCGATTGTTGGTAAGGAAAACGAGGCTTCCTGTCATTGCAGCCGGAGGCATCATGGATGGTTATGGCATTAAGGCTGCGCTCGATCTTGGGGCTATTGCGGCCCAACTTGGAACGGCGTTTATTCTGTGTCCTGAGTCAGCTGCAAATACTCATTATCGTACTATCCTGAAGAGCAGCAGGGCGAGTATGACGCGTTTGACGTCAGTGTTTTCAGGGCGTCCCGCTCGGGGAATTGTGAATCGTCTGATTTCTGAAAGTGAAAAAGCAGGGAAACCTGTAACTGCGGATTATCCATTTGCTTATGATGCAGCAAAGCAGCTGAATTCTATTGCGGCAAAGCATGATAATTTTGAATTTGCTGCCTGTTGGGCCGGTCAGGGAGCGGCATTGGCACGTGAGCTTCCGGCAGTAGAGCTGGTGCGGCTTCTGGCAAAAGAATTAAATAAAGCCAGTGATGGAAATGTTTTTCCCGTCAAAAATCTTTCTGTATAAATAAAGAAACCGAAAAATGCTTGATTTCCGGTTTTATGTTGTTCGGATCAGTTGATCCCGATAATTCGCGTGAGCAATCCCATTTGGGGTGACAGCAGCTTTCCGTCTGCGGGGACAGGTATGCCCAGATATCTCTATGTGGAGAGAAGTGTTGATCACTGAGCAATGCAGGAAACGATGCGTCCAACTTTGTGATATGGAGTCAGCCCGTCTGCCTTTTCGATAAATCGAGCGGTAATGCCAGAACAGGAGGGCTGGTATGCGTCAGTCGGACGTCACGCGTCGGAATGAAAGGATCCCACTCAAGAGCCCCCCTGCGTGACCATGGTGGGACGGAGCGTCTGAGGTTCAGCGGCCAGCGTCTGGTTCAGTATTGGCGTCGTAAA
>JAAYUA010000036.1 GCA_012517935.1 Acetobacter sp.
GCGTAGGTCGGGATGGAACATCCATCGATTCCACGATTGCGCTCGTCATGTGCGACGCCGGTCATTTCTTCCAGAACACGTGTTGCTTGGCGCATGATGGGATGCTCAGCGCTGATATAGCCTGCGACCTCAGTCCCCTGAGCGCAGGCGGTGCAGATGAACCCCGCATGTTTGCCGGAACAGTTGTTATGCAGGGGGGTGGGTTGTCCCCCGGCGGCGGCCAGATCACGGCTGGCTGCATTGCTGACAGGCCAGTGTGTGCCGCACTCCAGACAGCCAGCATCAAGGCCGAGTCGGGTAAGCGTACGAGCCGCAGTCGCCGCATGTTCCGGCTCTCCATTGTGGGAAGCACAGGCCAAAGCCAGTTCCGCATCATCAAGGGCGTAGAGATCGGCAGCTCCCGTTTCAATCAACGGGAGTGCGAGAAGCGCTTTCACGGCGGAACGTGGATAGGTCGGGGTCTCCGTATCTCCGATCGAGAAGAGAACCCGTCCATCAGGATCACAGACGATGGCGGCGCCAAGATGAACGGACTCGACCACCGGTCCCCGGGTGATTTCCGCAATTGGTGCATCATGCATGGTGGTCATTCGGTCAATCCTCCGGTCAGGAGCCAGAAACCGGGTGTGTCGGGGTCCGGCTCAATGGCGTTCAGGGCTTCCATACGGCGAATGCGTAGAACGGCAAGAGAGGAGAGGGTGTGTTGTTCATCATTTTCCGCCAGATGTGCGAGGCACGCGGCGACGGAGGGACGTTCGACGAGTCGTGGTGGTTGTTCCGGATTGGGACGCAGTCCCTGAGAAAGGAACATCTGCGCATTTTCGGCTTCGCAAACCATATAAAGCCATTGGTCTGGTGTCATCTCCGGAGTGAAACTGACAGCTGTCAGACGGACTTTGTCTGCGGCCAGAAAATTGGCGTCCGGGAGCGGGTTGCGTGTGGAGTGCCCTGTTTTCGGAAAGGAGCGAAAGACTGTCTTTTCCGCAACTTCAGAAAAAGCTGCAAACAGATCATGCTGTTTCAGAAATGTTTCATCACTCTTGGTCGGGAATGACTTCTTGTTCGGGGAACGGCGTGTTCTGGATACTGGATGGTCGGGAATATCTGTCGCGGCTGTCTCAGGGAAAGACAGTTGGACTGATGATCCCTTTCTCCTCACGTTTGCAGGCTTTCAGCGTCATGTGCAGGATGCGGAGCATTTTTGAGACAGGTCGAACACAAGCCTTCGATCTCGATTGTCGAATGTTGCATTTTGAACCCGGCATTACCGGTCGCGACCACAAGCGCGTCCAGAATACGTTCGTCAGCCAGTTCAGTGACCATGCCGCAGTTACGGCAGATCAGAAATTGCGTCGTGTGAATGCAGTCCGCTTCATGATCGTGCTCTGTGTGCTGATGCAGAATATGTGTGCACGGGACAAAAGAGGACAGGCGTTCGACCTTGTGGATCAGTCCCTGTTCAAGCAGGAAATCGAGTGCCCGATATACTGTGGGAGGGGCAGCGTTGCCGTGAAGATTCTGGAGTTGGTCCAGAAGTTCATAAGCACCGGCAGGGCGCTTGCCGTCGATCAGAATGCCCAGAACCTGTCGACGGATCGGCGTCAGACGGACACTGTTTTTGCGGCAGAGCTGTTCTGCGCGTTCCAGAAGCGTCTCGGTGGTTGACGAAAACACGAGGCCGTTCAGCCCGCCGGGAGTGGACTCGGGTATCGGTCGAGATTTGGAGCGTGCGATCATGATGGTGAATTTAGGTCAAGTAAGCTGTCGCCGCCAGAGGTTGCCGCAGACCGTTATACTCATCTTCTCATCTTTGGCGTTTTCATGGGGAACAGGGAATCCCGAAAGCTGGATTCCCTGCTGATATCATGACCTGAAGCTTGGAATTTGCGCCTTTTTCTATTGTCGGCACCGCCACCGGCATATGTAAGGCAGAAGCTTCTGCTTTCAGGTCGTGTTTCTCACTCGCCCGAAGGGACGGAAGGCACGGAAGGCGCCTTGCTTGGAATAGGGGTTGTCACACCCGTGCCCGGAACGACAGTGGGCGAGGTGCCGGGGACGGTTGGAGTTGTGGAAGCCGGCGTCGCAGGTGTGGAAATTCCAGTTGTTCCGGGAAGATCATGCTTGGCGTCGGAAAGACTCTTCGCATTCAGATCAGCCGTAGTGGTTTTGTCCGTGGCTGCCTTGGTGGGAGCATGATGGTGATGCGGTGCCGCTATCGCCATCGATGAAGCAAGAGTGACAGAAACGCCCAGAAGTGCCGCTGCAAACAGAGATTTCATATTGTTCTCTCCTGTTCAGATACAAGCACGCTTCCTTCAGGATATGATCCGGAGAAAGCTGCTTATGTTATGGAACACAGGTTCCTGCGTGCAGGTGACGCTGTGGTTTCCATGTCATTAAGCGTAACGGGAGCTGATAGTTCCTGCCATGCATTTTTTCAGGAGGAGACCGGCGTCTGCGTGGAGGGTGCGACGAGCGGCGGACCATAGACTTCTCTGGCACGACGGACGAAGGCTGCGACCATCAGGCGGACAGCTTCATTGAAGACGACACCGATGGCGGCCTGAAGAATCCGGGACTTGAATTCAAAATCGACAAAGAAATCGACCAGACAGCCATTGGGTCTGGATGAGAATTTCCAGACATTATTCAGATAACGGAATGGGCCTTTTTCATATCGGACGCGCACTTCTGTCGGGTGGTTCAGTGAAACACGTGATGTGAAGGTTTCACGGAACGGACCGAAGCCGATGCTCATATCAGCGACAAGTTCGTTCTCCGTCCGCGAAATGACCCGCACGCCGACGCACCAGGGGAGGAATTTGGGGTAGTCCTCAACTTTTGCGACAAGGTCGAAAATCTGTTCAGGTGTATAGCCGAGCAGTTTGCGTTCGGCATGTGTGGGCATCAGTTGCGCTCCGTAGTGTTCTGCCCTTTTGCTGCCAACTGGGCCTCTCGCGCGGCACGCAGGGCAGCGAAATCAGAATCGGCGTGATAGGATGAGCGGGTCAGGGGAGAGGAACTGACCTGCAGGAAGCCCTTGGCACGAGCCATGGCGGCGTATTCCTTAAATTCCTCCGGCGTGACGAAACGGTCAACTGCTGCATGTTTGACTGTGGGTTGCAGATACTGGCCGAGTGTCAGGAAATCGACATCCGCAATACGGAAATCATCCATGACTTGAGCCAGTTCCATTTTTTCTTCGCCAAGGCCGAGCATCAGCCCCGATTTTGTGAAGATGGACGGATCAAGCTGTTTGACGCGGTCCAGAAGTCTGACGGACTGATAATAACGTGCGCCGGGACGGATGCCCGGATAGAGGCGGGGAACGGTTTCGATATTGTGGTTGAAGACGTCGGGGCGGGCTTCGACGACAATTTCCAGAGCTCCCGGCTTGCGCAGGAAATCCGGGGTCAGGATTTCGATCGTGGTTTCGGGAGAGGCTGCCCGGATGGCCGCGATGACGTGTGCAAAATGTTTTGCGCCGCCATCAGGCAGGTCATCCCTGTCCACCGATGTGATGACGACGTGGCGCAGTCCCAATGTTTTGACGGCATCGGCCACGCGGCGCGGTTCATCTTCATCCAGAGGGTTGGGCATGCCTGTTGTGACATTGCAGAACGCACAGGCGCGCGTGCAGATTTCTCCCATGATCATCATGGTCGCATGGCGCTGTGACCAGCATTCCCCCACATTGGGACAGGCTGCTTCCTCGCAGACGGTCACAAGGCGGTTGTCGCGCATCAGCTTGCGGGTTTCGTGATAAACGGGGTGCCCGGGTGCTTTTACCCGGATCCAGTCGGGTTTGCGCGCAATCGGGTTGTCGGGGCGATGCGCCTTTTCCGGATGTCGGAGTGTGACTTCACTGGATTTGCGATGGTCTATGACAACACGAGTGGACATACTGGCTTCCTGACTGACACAGGGCATGCGGACCTTGTGGATTTTTATGGATGAGAAGTGAAGCTGTGACGGCTGTGCGTCAAGCATTGTGGAGGCTCCAGCCGGTTTTCCATTGTCACAGCCGCGCGACTGGCGCAGTCATGATGCGGTCAGATCCTGCTTCAGAGCGGTTGGAATAGGGGTGTCTTTGTGTCCTTCTTGCGTCGTTTTCTGCCATCCTTGAGTGTGGCCTGTATTTCCGTGGCGGGTTCCTTCGGCTGGGCCAAAGCTCATGATCCTGATGCCCTGTGGCGTATTGTGCATGAACGCTGTGTACTGACGCAGGAGAAGACCGGGCATGCCAGCCCTTGTGAAGAAGTTCACACCGGAGAAGGATATGCCGTTCTCAAGAGTATCGAAGGACGGGCGCAATATCTGTTGATCCCGACGGCGCGTGTGCCGGGCATGGAGTCCCCTGTTCTTCTTGACCCGGCGGCTCCGGATTATTTTTCTGACGCTTGGAAACAAGCCTGGAGGGTCGGGAAGGGATGGGGCGTCAGACTCCCGCGGGAAGATGTCGCACTGACGATCAATTCACAGGATGGGCGATCCCAGAACCAGCTTCATATCCATGTCAGTTGCCTGAAGCCCGAGGTGAAGGTAGCGCTGTGGTTTGCCCGTAATGAGGTAAGCTCTGACTGGCGGCCTTTGCCGGTATCTCTGGCCGGGCATTCCTGGCGTGCGATGCGGGTTGATGGGGCCGAACTGGAAGGCGTTAAACCGTTTCTCCGTCTTTCTGCTTCTTTGAAAGCACCGGAGCAGGAAATGGCGCATCATACGCTGGCGGTGGTGCCTGAAATTTTTGATGGTGGGAAAGCCGGTTTCATTCTGCTGGATGATACGGCAGATCCATCCCATGGTGATCATGGGTCAGCTGAAGACTTGCAGGATCACACATGCGCTTTGGTTGCGCTTGATCCGGCAGTCGTTCAGCTGACTCCCTGAACAGTGTTCAGTTACGGAAATTTTTGATTTTCTGATCCGTTTTATATTGGCTGAGCGCATAGACTGACCAGATTGCAGCAGGAATCCAGCCGATCAGTGTGATCTGCAAAATCAGGCAGAATATACCGGCAAAAGGACGACCGATGGTGAAAAACTGAAGCCACGGTAGGAGAAGAGCCAGTATGAGGCGCATGTCAGATCCTGATATAATGGTGCCTGCTGATGTTTGAAGATCATGACAGGCGGGAAGACGCCAGAGTTGGCGAAAACAGGTCCGGCGTCAAATGATCAGGAACAATCTGCTGTTGTTCCTGATCATAGTGTTTAGAAATGGAGAGCGCCGTCATAGGCCGCGAGAACGGCTTCATGCATGGACTCGGAAATGGTGGGATGCGGGAAGACGGTTTCTTTCAGTTCCGCCTCTGTCAACTCTCCGCTTCGGGCGATGACATAGCCCTGAATCATTTCCGTGACTTCCGCTCCGATCATGTGTGCGCCAAGCAGTTCGCCCGTTTTCGCATCGAAGACCGTTTTCACCAGACCGTCAGGCTCGCCCATTGCGATGGCCTTCCCGTTGCCGATGAAGGGGAAGCGGCCGACCCGCACTTCATAACCGGCCGCACGCGCCTTGGCTTCGGTGTAACCAACGGATGCAATCTGGGGACGGCAATAGGTGCAGCCGGGGATTTTGGTTGGATCGATCGGATGAACATGCTTGCCGGCAATGGCTTCGACGCACATGACGGCTTCATGGCTTGCCTTATGAGCCAGCCAGGGAGCACCGGCAATGTCACCGATGGCATAAACCCCTTTTTCACCTGTGCGGCAGAATTCATCAACGACAATATGTGTGCGGTCGACCAGAATTTTGGTGCCTTCAAGGCCCAGATTTTCAACATTGCCGACAATGCCGACGGCAGAGATGACGCGATCGACTTCAAAGGTTTCGGTCTTGCCTCCGGCTTCGACCGGGACTTTGATTGTATTCCCAGTTTTTTCCAGTTTGCCGAGTTTCGCGCCGGTCAGGATTTTCATGCCCTGCTTTTCGAAAGCAGTTCGGGCCAGCTTGCTGATTTCCTCGTCTTCAACTGGAAGAATACGGTCCGCCACTTCCACGAGAATCACTTCAGATCCCATGTTGCGGTAGAACGAAGCGAATTCAGTGCCAATGGCACCCGAACCGATCACCAGAAGACGTTTCGGCAGGGCATCGGGCACAAGAGCTTCACGATACGACCAGATCAGCTTTCCATCAGGTTCCAGACCAGGCAGGACGCGTGCGCGTGCACCTGTTGCAAGGATCACGTGTGCAGCCGTCAGCGTTTCTGTTTTCCCGTCATTCAGCTTGACGGAAACCTTGCGCTTGTTCCCGGATGTGCCGGAGAGGCTGCCATATCCGTTGAATACCGGCACTTTCGCTTTTTTAAGAAGGTGCGCCACGCCGCTGGAAAGCTGTTTTGAAACAGCGCGTGAGCGGGAAACAACCTTTTCAAAATCGAATCGTGGATTGTCAACCGAGAAGCCGAACTGCCCAAGATCATGAAGCAAATGGTTGATTTCGGAGGCGCGGAGAAGCGCCTTGGTCGGAATGCAGCCCCAGTTCAGGCAGATTCCGCCAAGGTGTGACGCTTCCACGACTGCGACCTTGAGTTTCAGTTGTGCTGCGCGCAGGGCCGCGACATATCCGCCGGGGCCGCCGCCGATGACAATAATGTCAAAATCGGTGCCACTCATATTCTGTCTTTCATGGTTTTCCCGGAATTATAAGAATATTCCGGAAGAAATATCCTGTTGCGGATGATTCCACAGAGAGTTCAGACCGCATCCATCAGGGAGAATGCGGTCTGAGCGTGTTCAGAGGACCAGTGACAGCGGAGATTCCACAATCTTGCGGAATTTCGATGCCCACTCGGCTGCAAGAGCACCATCCACGGCACGATGATCGACAGAAAGCGTTACGGTCATCACGGTCGCGATGCCGAGTGCGTCACCACGGACAACGGGGCGTTTTTCACCTGCGGCAATGGCCAGAATGCCAGCCTGAGGTGGATTGAGGATGGCCGAGAAAGAGCTGACGCCATACATTCCCATATTGGAAATCGAGAATGTCCCGCCCTGGAATTCTTCCGGCTTCAGTTTTCCCGAGCGTGCACGAGCGACAAGATCTTTCGCACTTTCACTGATCTGACGCAGGCTTTTCCGGTCTGCATTCCGGATGATCGGAGTGATCAGCCCATCAGGGATCGAAACGGCGATGGAAATGTCGATGTCTTCATATTGCAGGATGGCATCGTCCGTGAACGACACATTCAGCATGGGCACCTGCTTCAGGGTCAGTGCCGCTGCTTTGATCAGCATGTCATTTACGGACAGCTTGAAGGCATCGGGCCCTTCGGAGGGTGATGTTGCATTCAACTGAGCACGCAGGGACAGCAAGGCATCCAGTTCGACATCAACCGAAACATAGAAGTGGGGAACAGTCGTTTTCGATTCTGTCAGGCGCCGTGCGATGACTTTCCGCATGGAGGAAAGCGGAAGCGTATTCACCGTTCCGGTCGCCGTGACGCTCTCTGCCGGACGTGCTGGAGGCGTTTTGCGTGCGTTTTCAACGTCTTTGCGCACAATGCGTCCGCCCGGACCTGTGCCTTTGACAAGGCTCAGGTCGATACCTGCATCTTTTGCCACGCGACGTGCGAGTGGCGAGGCGAAGACACGTGCGCCTTCCGTTTTTGCCGGAACTGGCGTCGGGGCGGGCTGTGCTGCGGGTGCAGAGGAAGCCGTCGGTTTCGGTTCCGGCGTGGGTGCTTTTGCAACTGGCGCAGGAGAGGCAGCGGAAGATGCTGAAGGAACCTCCTCTCCCTCTTCCACCAGAATTGCAATCGGCGTGTTGACGGCAACACCTTCTGTTCCGGCATTGACGAGGATGCGTCCGAGGACCCCTTCCTCGACGGCTTCGACTTCCATCGTCGCCTTGTCGGTTTCGATTTCCGCGATGACATCACCGGAAGAAATCGTATCGCCTTCCTTTTTGAGCCAACGCGCCAGTTTCCCCTCGGTCATTGTCGGGGAAAGGGCGGGCATCAGAATGTCTGTGGCCATGATCCGCGCTCCTCAGACCAGTTTGCTTACGGCATCGACAACCCAGTCAGGCTGCGGCAGTGCCAGCTTTTCAAGATTGGCGGCGAAGGGCATCGGGACATCCACACCCGTCACACGGACAGGGGGGGCATCCAGCCAGTCGAAGGCATGTTCGATGACCTGCATGGCAACTTCTGCACCGATGCCAGCGAAGGGCCAACCTTCTTCAACCGTCACAAGGCGGCTGGTTTTTTTCACGCTCTCGACAATGGTGGCCGTATCGAGTGGCCGGATTGTGCGCAGATTTATGACTTCAGCGCTGATGCCTTTTGCTTCCAGTGCGGCGGCGGCTTCCAGTGCAACACCGACCATGATCGAGAAAGCAACGATCGTGACATCTGTGCCTTCGCGTTCAACCTTGGCCTTTCCAATCGGAAGAATGAAATCATCGTCGACAGGACAAGGGAATTTATGTCCGTAAAGGATTTCGTTTTCCAGGAATACAACCGGATTCGGATCGCGGATGGCTGCACGCAGGAGGCCTTTGGCATCAGCCGCGGACCAGGGAGCGACGACTTTCAGGCCGGGCACATGAGCATACCAGCTGGCGTAGCACTGCGAGTGCTGTGCACCGACACGCGATGCGGCGCCGTTTGGTCCCCGGAAAACAATCGGACATCCCATCTGACCGCCGGACATATAAAGTGTCTTGGCCGCAGAATTGATGATGTGATCAATGGCCTGCATCGAGAAATTCATTGTCATGAATTCGACGATCGGCTTCAGGCCTGTCAGGGCCGCACCAAC
The DNA here is from genome assembly GCA_012517935.1 of Acetobacter sp. Taxonomy (GTDB): domain Bacteria; phylum Pseudomonadota; class Alphaproteobacteria; order Acetobacterales; family Acetobacteraceae; genus Acetobacter. The sequence continues at coordinate 8,773 of JAAYUA010000036.1, forward strand.
AGCCATGCCGGTAAAGCCGTGTTCGGTGATGGGCATGTCGATAACCCGTTTTTCACCGAATTCATCAAGAAGCCCCTGAGAAACTTTGTAGGCACCCTGATACTGCGCGACTTCTTCGCCCAGAAGAAAAACATCCGTGTCCCGACGCATTTCCAGCGCCATGGCATCGCGAAGTGCTTCGCGAACTGTGATTTCTTCCGTTTCACCCCAGTCTTTTTCCGGTGTCGTGGCCGGGATTTCGGCGGTTGTCACCGGTGCAGGGGCGGGTGTTGCGTTGCCTGCCGGTGATGCGGGTGTTTTTTCTGTGGGTCTGGTTTCCAGGGAGTCAGGAACTGCTTCACCTTCCTCTACAAGAATCGCGATCGGAGTGTTGACTGCGACACCCTCGGTTCCTGCTGGGATGAGGATACGTCCAAGGATGCCTTCGTCGACGGCTTCGACTTCCATTGTTGCCTTATCGGTTTCGATTTCCGCGATAACGTCACCGGAAGAAATCGCATCACCTTCGTTCTTAAGCCAGCGGGCCAGTTTTCCCTCGGTCATTGTCGGAGACAGCGCGGGCATCAGAATATTGGTTGCCATGGAATTATGCCTCCACCAGAACGTCGGTGTAGAGTTCGGAAATATCCGGTTCCGGACTTTCCTGTGCGAACGTGCTCGCGTCGTTTACGATTTCTTTTATTTCCGCATCAATTTTCTTGAGCGTTTCCGGAGTTATGCCGGCGTGTGCGAGTTCATTGCGCACATGGTCGATCGGATCATGATGCTGGCGAATTTCATCAACTTCACTGCGTTGACGGTATTTCGCAGGATCCGACATGGAATGCCCACGGTAACGATATGTCGACATTTCCAGAAGATAGGGACCATTCCCTTCGCGACACCATGCGATGGCTTTTTTTGCAGCTTCATTGACGGCGTTGATGTCCATGCCATCGACCTGCTCACCGGGAATGCCCCACGGCGCACTGTTCTTCCATAGCGCTTTGGAGGCTGATGAGCGTTCCACGCTCGTGCCCATACCATATCGGTTGTTTTCGATGACGAAGATGCAGGGCAGTTTGTGAAGGGCTGCCAGATTGAAGCTTTCGTAGACCTGCCCCTGATTGGAGGCGCCTTCTCCGAAATAGGCGACTGAAACCTCATCCGTGTTGCGATATTTATTGGCGAATGCAAGGCCGATTCCCAGAGAGACCTGCGCGCCCACGATGCCATGTCCGCCGTAGAAATTTTTCTCACGGGAGAACATGTGCATTGAACCACCTTTGCCGTGGGAATATCCGCTGGCGCGCCCGGTCAGTTCGGCCATGACGCCGCGGGCAGACATGCCAGCAGCCAGCATGTGTCCGTGATCACGGTAGGAGGTGATGATCTTGTCACCTTCCTTGAGGGCCATCTGGATACCGACAACAACGGCTTCCTGCCCGATATAGAGATGGCAGAAACCTCCGATCAGTCCCATGCCATATAACTGTCCGGCCTTTTCCTCAAAACGACGGATCAGCGTCATATCTCGATAGGCGCGGATAAGTTCGTCTGGGCCAAGGGCCGGGGTATTGCGTCCTGCGGTGCTGTTGATTTCGCTCATCGGTCGCACGTCTCCGTAAATCTGTCCCTGCGAACACCATGAGCAGGGTGTTCATGAGGAACATGTTTCAGTCAGGCAACATGACGTCGGAAGCTTTTTTCAAGCCGCAGTGTAGTCGCCCGATTTCCCGCCGGACTTTTGCATAAGACTTATGTCTCCGATACGCATTGACCGATCAAGAGCCTTACACATGTCGTAAATTGTTAGTGCGCAGACGGATACACCGGTCAGTGCTTCCATCTCGACGCCGGTCTTACCTGTTGTTTTTACTACACATTCTATGAAAACATCGGTTTTCCCGACGGTTAGTAAAATCTTTACAGAGGACAGCGCAATCTGGTGGCAAAGGGGGATTAGCTCGGCTGTGCGCTTGGCCGCCATGATGCCTGCGATTCGTGCCGTCGCCAGAACATCGCCTTTCGGCGCGTTGCCCTGTCCAATCATGACGGCCACTTCAGGTTTCATGGAGATGCGGCCCTGAGCGACGGCAATCCGCGTTGTTATCGCCTTGTCGCCGATATCAACCATCGACGCCTGCCCGTGCGCATCAAGATGCGTCAGGCCGCCAAAGCCTTCTGTATCAGACACCGCTTAGAAGCTTGCGCGCGGCCTCGCCGGGATCATCCTGCCGAAGAAGGGATTCGCCAATCAGAAAGCCGCTGGCACCAACATCGCGAAGGCGGCGGATATCTTCCGGAGTTGCAATTCCGCTTTCCGAGACGATCACTCGGTCGGGGGGCACCAGCGGGGCCAGACGGATTGTGGTTTCCAGATCGGTTTTCAGCGCTTTTAGATCGCGATTATTGATGCCGAGAAGGGATGTATCCAGCGCAAGAGCACGGTTCAGCTCTTCTTCCGAATGGACTTCCACCAGGACATCCATTTCCAGGCCCTTGGCATGGTCCAGCAGATCGACGGCTTCTTCATCTGTAAGAATCGCCATGATGAGCAGGATGCAGTCAGCCCCATGCAGGCGGCTTTCATAGATCTGCCAAGGATCGCACATGAAATCCTTACGCAGGACGGGCAGGCTGGTTGCTGCGCGCACAGCGGTCAGATCTTCAAGACTTCCGTGAAAGCAGGAGCTTTCAGTCAGAACGGACAGGCAGGCAGCGCCTGCGGCTTCATAGGAGCGGGCGATGCTGACCGGGTCATAATGTTCGCGCAGCATGCCGGCGGAAGGCGAGGCTTTTTTCACTTCCGCGATCAGCCCAATTGACCTCTGTGCGGTTTTTTCTTTCAGAGCCTGCCCGAAGCCGCGAGGTTCGAAGGGCATTTCGCGGGCGCGTGAAGAAATTTCCTTGAGCGACATCAGCGTGGAGCGGTGTTCCACGTCCAGCCTGGTGCGTGCGACAATCCTTTGCAGGACGTCCGGCAGCTCACAGGTTCCAGATGAAGCGTTCGTGGTGGGTATTTCGTTCATGCGTCCCTGGTTTCCCTGATTGTGGAGCACTTGGTGACGGTCCGGTCTGATGGACCCGGCACCGTTTCTGACGGTGCCTGCATTGTGTGTGGAATAGCACGTCCGCGCGCGGTTTGCAGCGCGGTCAATGCGGCACCTGTATCGATTGCGCTGGCCGCCATGGCGACCAGATCACGCAATGCATGTGCGTCTGGTTTGCCGTTCACAAGAACGGAGCCTCGTCCCGCGATATGCAGGGCGCAGGCGGCATTGAACAGAACCGTGTCGCGATAGGGGCCGGTGCTGCCACGCAGCAAGGCTTCCAGAGC
>JAAYUA010000224.1 GCA_012517935.1 Acetobacter sp.
GAAGCTGCCAGCGGACGTCTTCATGGCCAGCCAACCCGCCCATGGCTCATCAGCGCCCACGCTGACACGGTTCTCATCAACAAAACCGGAAGACTCAATGATGTGCAGGCAGATCTGTCCCACAATGGATCCAGAATCGAAAAAATGCATATTTCAACAGCATTTCCCGTCGCTGCGCGAGCAGATCTCATACCGACCGGAAAGCAGCGCGATCTGAATATCGATGTTGCCGATCTTGGCCGCCTTGCTGCAGAGACAGGACTCTCCGAAAATATTCTCGGGGGGCATGCCATCCTGAAGGGTAGTTTCAATGATACGCGGGCAAGTGCCCCTTTTCGCGGGCTGTTGACCATTTCTCCCTTCGTTCTGAAAAATGTTCCATCTGCACTGATAACAGCCAGAAATCTTTCAATCTATGGCTGGCTGAATGCCGTCGGGAAAGACAGTTTCAAAGTCAGTCACTTCAATCTTCCTCTGACATATTCAAATGGAATACTGACAGTTCAGGAGGGGCGTGCTGGAAACAGCGCTCTTGGTGCAACTTTCAATGGCCCACTCAACCTGGATCAAAGCACAATATCGGTTGATGGCACCATCGTTCCGGCCTTCGTTCTCAACACATTCCCCGGTCATCTTCCCGGCATCGGCGGTCTGCTTTCCCCGGAAAAGGACGGGGGACTCCTGGCCATAAAATTCAAGATACGGGGAAAATTCGACGATCCGGATTTTTCAATCAGCCCGATGAGCATCTTCCTGCCGGGAGTTTTGCGAAATATTCTCTGAATGCACATAAAATCAACCCGTGCATACGAATGATGCCTTTTCTTGTTCTATTCCTGCTGTGCTACAATATGAAAGGAACAGGAATGCCTTCCGGGGAATTCCCCGGTCTGCTTTTCGCCGGACTTCAGGAGTAACGAGATGAACAATGAAGAACGCGATCTGATCGCGAAATTCGTCGCCCGCGTCAGTGGTGCGCCACAAGGTGGTTTCGGCAGTGTTCCTTCCACCTCACCAGCCCTTCCGCCGATTGACCCGGAAGCAGACAGATTCATCGCAGATAATTTCGCCCAACACCCTGAAGCCCGTTATCGTATCACGCAGATGGCCGTTGTTCAGGAAGCCGCTCTGGTGCAGGCGCAGAACCGGATACAGGAACTGCAATTCCAGCTTCAGCAGGCCCAACAGGCTCTTCAGCAGGCACAGCAGCAAAAACCAGCCAGCGGAGGTTTTTTAGGCGGACTGTTCGGCGGAGGAAACCAGCAGAATACGCAACAGACAACTCCCCCTCCCGGGTGGGGACCTGGCCCACAGCAGACAGCCCGTCCTTATAACGCGCCTCCCCCGCAGATGCAGACCCCACCCCCGGGATATCAGCCGGGCATGTTCCGCCAGGGCGGCTCGGGTTTTCTTGGTTCCGCTCTGACGACTGCGGCTGGCGTAGCAGGCGGCATGATGGCAGCCAACGCTCTTGAAGGACTTTTCAGCGGTCATCACGGCGGCATGGATAGCAGTGGCTGGGGCAACACTCCCTCTGAAACAGTCATCAATAATAATTACGGGGGCAATGCTGCCTCCGATCCTTTCGCTGGTGCAGGAACATCGGCCGACTCAGACTTCAATGCCAACAGTTTCGACAATGGCAACGACAGCGCCTGGGGTGACAACAGCGGCGGCGACTGGGGTGGAGGAAGCGATGACTGGGGTAGCGGGGACGACAGTTTCTGATCTTCACCACTCCACAATCATGAACTGTCAGGTTGTGAGACGTCATTGGCGTAATTGAGGATTTCATCGACACTGCCGATGATATTGGACACTTACGCCAGATGGATTGGATGACCATTGCGTCAGGTAAGCATCAGGCCACGATAATCGGCGGCATGATGCGCCTGGTCGTTGGTGTCGAGCGGAATGCATCGACCATTCGTATCGACGAAATCTTTTGGAGTGTGGGCATTGGCAGACGCCAGCATGGCCCGAATATCCTTAAAACCAAGGCCATATCTATAGAGTGTCAGCGGATTGATCTCACACTTACGGCCTAAAAAACACTACCGCTGATCTGTATCAAGCCAAAGCCATGGAGCTGCTATAGCTGCGGCAGAAGGTCGTTCGTGGCCTGATCATAGAGCTCTGGCAACATGCGAGGTCAACGCGAGAATCAGCGCAGACGGATCGTTTGAATTTGCTTTGGAGTAGCAGGTCAAATTCTGGCGCAGAATAGCAGACATATCGGCACGTATCGCCTGGATTGCGGCAGCGCCATCACGGGTACCGCCATTGATATCACACGATAGGGCGAACTGAAGAGTCACACGCTCGACTGGAATGTCATCTCCTGAAAGCTCGTAATGATACTAAGAGGGCCTTCGAGGAGCTCCGCGATTGAGCGTGCGATCTGCTCCGATGTTCTCCGGGCTGAAGCGCCCACATCTGTATGACGGGAAAGTCGATATTCGGCATATCGGCAACTGGGAACAAGACATAACCCATGATGCCGAACAGGCAAAGCGAGATGGTCGGCAAGGTTGTGGCGACCGACCTTGATACGAACCAATCCACCATTCTGGCAGGTTTTCAGTCAAACATTATGTAGATCGCGAAGCGGATCGTTCATCTACCATTATTGAACTCTGATCGTGACGAAAGGCATGACAGGCAAGGTTGGGAATTCTTAACAAGATCAAAAACTGTTCACAGCATAAGGTGCATAAAGATGTATCTGGAATGAAGCATGTGTCCAGCTTCTAGTCTGATACGAGGATATCGCGATGCTACAGCGTGTATTTCTTGGCTCGATCATGTTGGGTATATGGCTTGGAGATCTCTGGAAACGGGAGCGATCTGCGTTCTCAAAGCTGTTTGCCGACAGATAACGTCACTGAATGACACATACTGCTACTACATGTGTCGGAGGCTGTTGGCATGTTCGGTTTTATAGCCCTGTTCTTCGTCGCAGGTATCGCATTTGCTCTGAGTGCCGTCTCAGGAGGAGGAGCAGGTTTAATCGTCATGCCTGTGCTCGGTCTTCTTCTTGTGGCCGACCATGTTCCGGCTGCGCTTTCGATCGGTACAGCGGTCAGCTCAGTGTCCCGGATCGCCCTTTTTTTCGATTCTATTCGCTGGCGTGTCGTCTTACGCTTCGTGCCCTTGGCACTCCCAGCAGCATGGGGTGGCGTGCTGTTGCTGAAACAACTTGAGCCCGCCTATCTTGATTTCTTTCTTGGCCTGTTCCTACTTGGTAATCTGCCTCTCATGCTTCGTCGACGTAAAGCGAATGACAACGTTCAGTGCACCGGCATCATTGTATGGTTGCCTCTGATCGGAGCGCAGGCTGGCTTCATCTCAGGATTTACCGGTGCTGTCGGGCTGCTCTTCAACAAATTTTATCATCAGTTGGGACTCCGGAAGGAAGAGATCGTTGCAACTCGCGCAGCCAACGACGTCCTGTTGCATTTCGTAAAAGTCATACTTTATGCGACTTATGGGTTGATCGATCGAGCGGCCCTGATGGCAGGTCTCGTTGTCTCGGTTGCCGCGCTGACGTCTTCCTGTTTGATGAAACTGTCATTGCGTCATATCCCGGACCAGTTGTTCCGGCAGGTCGGCCACGCGGCTGCGGTGACAGCCGGTGTTGCGATGATGATGCTGGCAGGACATCAGATCGCGGCCCGAGATCGTCTCGAGATCCACTATTCCCAGGCCTCTGACGCAGTCGAAATGGCCGTGGACTGGCGCCAGCATCGACTGTCGTTTGAACTAGAGCGACCGGTTGAACTCGAAATACACCACGATTTACATTTCTATGACGTCGCGCCAGTAGACTCCTCCGATGTGAGCCAAATCTCGAGATCCACTCTGCATGTATCACCAACGCGCGGAATCTATGTCACTCGCTCAGCAAGGAGCACGATCGATGCTTCCGATATCTGAGAACCATCTACCGAAAGCGTATTTTTTGGATAAGATAATAAGACATCACAATCGTATGCTCGCTGGATCGGAGACAGGACTCAAAATCACAGATCTGAAAAACGACAGGATCGAGTAGGTTAATTGCGTGATCGATCTATGAAAATGCTTTTCTGTTATGGAATGTTCCGAGCCCAGCCGAACACTACCAGATGAAAAACTTCAGCTTCTCCGGACATTAACGGTTCGCAGAGTTCAGAGTATAGACGCGCGCAAACGCGCTTTTTATCCAGATTTCAACGCGTCGCAAGCAGAGTGTGAACGCTGAACTGGAGAATATGGACAGCAGTCTCAATGCATTTCTTGAGAACCGGACCATCGAGTTCGAATAACGGATTGAAGGAGTCATTGCACAGAGCCAGGAACTTTCTGCCAAAGCAGAACTTCCTCGTTCCATACTTGATATCGGCCCAGCATCAGTCGCCATGCTGCTCGCAGAAATTCCAGAACTCGGCCGTATGATAGCGACCGAAGCCGCTGCCATGACCGTACTTGCACCAATGTCTCACGATAGCGGCGTGATGCGCGGGAAACGTGTCATTTCAGGGAGAAGAAGATCTCTCCGCCATGTCCTGTTTCAGACCAGACTGGCAGCTTCATGTCATAATCTGCTTTTGAAAGCTGTTTCAAAACGCATGAAACATGTGGAGCAAGCCACATAAACTGGTCACTATCGGGATTGCGCGGCGTCTCATCACAATCGCAAATGCTGTCCTGAAAACAGGCCTGCCGTGGCGTATGCGTTCAGCTGCTTAAACACAATTCTACATAATGTCTGCTTCTGCCTGTGGCGGGCCCTACCGTGTCTGTAAATGATCAGGTTTCAGACACGGCATCCAACATCATCAATGTGAAGAAGGTTTTTTCCCATCCGCATCGGCCAAGGCTGAAAAAATCAGCTCTTCAACGCGTGAGAACCCGGAATATTTCCCTGGAAGCGTACCTTCATCAGACGGAAAGCCGGTAGCCGCAAATAACAGGGCATCCCCCGTATCCGGATCATACCAGAAACCGGACCGCAGACCGTAAGCTATCCCCATATGACCGCGCAGCCCTCCCTCATAGCCAGGATAGGGAGCGTCAGGGATTGCAGGATGCTGTGCTGCTGACAGCAATGTTGCAATTGTCAGACCATACGTCACCAACGGCGCATGATCGTCGTCTGTCCCTGTGCCGTTATGACCATTAAAAACCCATTCCGGCTTTTCCATCACTCGAATGGTTTCCGGCGAAAGAATGTGCACCTGATCCGATGTTCCACGATGAATCATGAAATTTGCCAGTTTCGTCAGACCGTCAAGAGAGATCCTTAATCCGCCCTGCGGTGAGAAAACAGCGCCATTCGTGCCAACCTGATAACGATCGATTGCCTCTTTGGGCCAGTTGCCAACATGCGGCAAATCCATTGTGGCCCGTAAACCTTCAGGAAACTGGCGATAAATCGTCGCCAGACGTTCTGGATGCTTCAGTTCAAGAACGTTGAAACCACCATCTATGCCCAAAGGATCCAAAACATGTGTCGAGATATATCTGTCAAATCTCTCGCCACTCACACGCTCGATAATCGTTCCAAGAAC
>JAAYUA010000225.1 GCA_012517935.1 Acetobacter sp.
ATCGCCTTTCTTATTGCTAAACGTTCCTCCCTGACTGACTTGCTCTTTCAGCGTGCCATAGCTGCCAGCTTCAAAGCGGGCCATAAATCCTGGGGCAGATACCCCCGTGTGCGTTACGAAATTGATGCCACCACCAAGAGCTGTGGCAGCGTAGTCAAATGCGTTGGCGCCATAAAGAACTTCGGTGCGCTGATAACCGGTGTTGTTGAGGCGATCTTCCTGAAATCCTCCCACACCGCTGACAGTCAGCCCATCAATCAGATATTTCATTCCCAGACTGTAGCCCCCGTAGAACACACCGGCGCCTGATCCTCTGATGGAAATCTTGTTTCCGGTGCTTCCACTGGTTGCCTGCGCAAAAATACCCGGCTGGAATGCCAAAGTGTCCTCAAGCGTGGCTGACCGCCCCTTCTCGACTTCCTTGTTACTGATAACTGTGAAATTTCCCGGCACCTTTCTCATGCGCTTTTCGGCAGCACGGACGCTATTCGACCCAGTGACACTGATATCCTCGCTCTTTGAATGAGGAGGAATTACGCCACCTTTTAAGCGCTTCGAAACAGCCGGAGTGGTGGAACGACTGACCACTGATCCGACATGAAGGGGTCGCGGACCAGGGCGTTTGTTCCGTTCAGTATCTTGGGCAATCGCTGCGGGGATTATGGTGCATGTTGAAAGGACGGTCATGCCAAGAAGGAGAATGCGTGTGTGCCACGCGTAGAAGGCTTTCATGACTCGTTTCTCAACATTTGGGTGATATCCCGGAACATAGAAATCGACCGTCAGAAGGCACTTTCCCTACCGACGATTCTCTTATTCACATATCCAAATGTATAAAATTTCATAACAACGTATTTTTAATGTTATATTTTAAGGGTGCCATTTATCCCGATTAAACAGCGGAAAACAGCCATTTTATGAGTTCATATTAAAATAATTAACGGGAGAGATGAGGAATTATAAATTACGCTCACCCCAATTTGGTGCGCATCATACACTACGAAAACTAGTTAATTTTTTAATATATTCATTAGGTGTAGTGGTATGTCCTCTTCCGCCAATTTCGTGTCTGCCAGAGAACGCTTTCAGCCGATCATAGAAACGATAACGCGTGCATCGCGGGAGTTCGAGCACGACCCCGCACTGGTAAAAAATGCGGTGCAGGATTTGAAAACTGCTGGGCTGGGACGCGTCCGTCTTCCGAGCAAATTGGGTGGATATGGAGCATCCTTGAAACAGAGCTTCAGCCTATTGAAAGAGCTCGCGACAGCAGATTCCAACCTTCCACAGATTTTTCGTGCTCATTTTGCCTTCATTGAAGGCAGGCTTCGCCACTCAGACAAATCTGCCGAATGGTTTGACATCATCCGTGATGGCGCTCTTTTTGGAGCGGCAATGGCGGAACGCTCGGACGAAACGGGCGTATCGACGCAGCTGAGTTCCAACGGACATGAGTATCGCCTGAATGGTACAAAATACTATTCGACCGGCACCCTCTATGCTGACTGGATCATTGTCTGGGCCGCAGAAGGGGAGAGGCGCGCGCATGTTCTGGTCCCTTCGGATGCTTCAGGTGTCACACGCATTGACGACTGGGACGGTTTTGGCCAACGCCTGACAGGCAGCGGAACAACCATTTTTGACAACGTCTTAATTCCTCCAACACAAATTCTGGAACGCTCCGATCCTGGACATATTCCTGCGCATTCTTATCTCGCGGCTTATTATCAGCAGTTCCATCTGGCAGCATTGGCAGGAATTTCAGCCGCGGCACTCCGCGATGCGGTGGACTTCGTGCGCCCCAGAACGCGAACCTTCGGTGTTCCCGGCAAAGTTATCCAAAGAGAAGACTCCGTTGTGCAGGGGGTCGTTGGGCGATTGTCTGCTCTTGCCTTCTCAACATCTGCTTTGGTCGATCGCGTTTCGGACGCTTTAACGGAAGCTGAACCCGCGTGGCTAAGAGGCGATATCGAAAGCGTGACGTTTAACGAAGCAGAAGAAGCCGCCTTCAAAGCGCAGCAAATCGTGATTGACCAGACGCTTGAAGCCGCAAATATGCTTTTTGAAGTTGGTGGTGCATCGGCCACCAGTCAGACCAGAAATCTGGACCGCCATTGGCGCAATGCTCGCGTCCTGTCTTCCCATAACCCCGCCGCACAGCGCCGTCGGGAACTCGGGGATCTGGCTTTGAATGGCACTCCTCTTTGGACGCCTTACCGTGAAGGTCTGAAGAAAAAGCTCGTTAAGGAACCAGCATGAATAAGGCATCGGCTCCTAAACAGTTAAAAGTAAATCTCTTCGAGATGGCTTGCGTGAGTCACATCGTCCACGGAATGTGGACGGCGCCTGACAACAATCGCCACCGTTTTGGAGAAATGGCATTCTGGCTGGAACAGGCACGTCTGGCGGAAGATGCTGGCTTCGATGCCATTTTTCTTGCCGATGTCATCGGGGTCTATGACCGTTTCAACGGGCTTGACCCCGCCCTTCGCCTCGGCGTGCAGATTCCAAACCTTGATCCACTATCGCTGATTCCAGCTATGGCGGCTGTGACAACGCGCCTGGGGTTCGCCGCAACATTCTCCACAACTTATGAACCGCCATTTGCCTTTGCCCGACGTATGAGCACACTCGATCTTCTGACAGAAGGGCGCGTTGGCTGGAATATCGTGACCTCCTATCTGCCAAACGCAGCCAGAAATTTCGGTCTTGCAGACGAAATCGAGCATGATGAGCGCTACGAGCGGGCTGAAGAATATCTTGAAGTTCTCTACAAGCTTTGGGAGCAGAGTTGGGACGAAGATGCTCTGGCCATTGATCGTGAGAACGCCGTGTTCACACACCCGGATCGCGTTCATTACATCAACCAC
>JAAYUA010000226.1 GCA_012517935.1 Acetobacter sp.
TGCCCCCGCAGATCACTAAGGGTAACAGGTCCATGCGTGGTGCGCGCTGAAAAATCCGGTGCCAGATCTCCAATACGTGGCACACGCACTTGCTCTGCTGGCGGCAGAGAAAAATACGACAGATCACTCATTGGATGAGTCTCTATAGACGCACAGATCGGCACACAAGTTAATTTACGTTTTTAATAATAAAATTAATTCATAACCATATAGAAAACAGAGACGTGCATCATAGACATCTCAGGAATGTGAAATGAGAGCATCACTTTGATCGCAGGGCAAAAAAATTCACATCCGGCGCAGCCAGACAACGAGAAGGCAGGAATTTCTCAAATTTTAAGGAACTCCGGATAAAATCCGGCGTTACCTTTCCGTAGGGCGACCATCCCGTCAGGAGATTTCCGGCGTTTTTACTCAAGAAATGAATATTTTCTATTCCCAGATTGCACGGATGGAAGCCAATCGCTCACCATCAAATACGGAGCGATAGGGTAACGTTATAATTTTCTTATTTACATTAATAAATAAATTATGCGAGAGCGTCAGGGCGGTCATCAACAGCCGCTAGGACTCCAATGGAACGTGCAGCAACCATGCAAACAGGCACACGACAGGATGACTGGACGATCTCCGGGCTGCTACGCCGCTCCGGGTTCTGGGTCATTGCGTCCGTTGCCGTGGGGAGCCTGTCTGCCCTGTCGCTGACATTCATGCTGATCGTTCTCGGGGGCCTCACGGATCGGCTGACATTCCATAATGCTTCCTTCGCAATGGAAAAAAGCTCTCTCGTCCTGCTGATGTGCCTGCTGGCTTCACGCCTGCTCACACAATGGCTGGCCGACTGCATGGCCGATCATGCTGCGCTGAGACTGACTTCTGAAATACGCGCCGACCTTCTCCGGCATATGTTCAAAGTCGGTCCGGCTGGCCTCACGGGCCTCGCTTCGGGAGAAATCGTGACAACGATGACCGATGGCGTCGATGCATTACGCCCCTTTCTGGCAAGATATATCCCTCGCGCGGCAATGATGGTCGTGCTGCCTCTGATGATACTTGCCGCAGTGCTGCATGCCGATTTCATCAGCTTCGTCATTCTGGTCATCACAGGACCGCTTATCCCGATTTTCATGATCCTGGTGGGATACAGGGCACAGGCCATCATGGACCGTCAGTGGAAACAGTTCCTCTGCCTGGGTGCCTCCTTTCTGGATTTCCTTCGCGGCATGACCACCCTGCGACTGTTCGGACGCGACCGGGACGCGGCACAAGCCGTCACCACCCTTGCCGACACTTATCGCAAAACGACCATGTCCGTCATGAAAGTGGCTTTCCTGACAACGGCAAGTCTGGAATTCTTTGCCAGTCTTTCCGTTGCCCTGATCGCCGTCATTCTTGGAAGTCGACTGCTGCACGGCACTGCTGATTTCAGAGCTGCCTTCATTGTGCTGCTGCTGACACCGGAATATTTTGCACCGCTCCGCGCTTTCTCTGCCAGTTATCATGCACGCCAGAACGCAATATCAGCACTCGACAGAATCCGGGGCCTCTTCGCTCTTCCTGAACAGGCCACCATAATTCCGGACAATCCGGAAAAAGGACAACTGGCTGCGCAAATAAGCTGCACGGAGATGGATTTCCAATACGGCGACAGCGCCCGGAATGTCCTGACGAACGTGAACTGCTATTTTCCGCGTCATCATCTGACAATCATCACGGGCGACAGTGGCGCAGGAAAATCCACACTCCTGCGTCTTCTGATCGGCGAACTGACCCCTTCATCAGGTGCGATTACAGTTTCCGATACAGAGGGGCGGTCCATTCCCGAAAGCTGGCGCGCACAGATCGGATGGATTCCGCAACATCCACATCTGTTTTTTGGTTCGATCGCTGACAATCTGCGTGCAGGAAATCCGGGAGCAACCCTGAGTGAGCTTAAGGAA
>JAAYUA010000037.1 GCA_012517935.1 Acetobacter sp.
CGGATGGGACCCCTCCGACGCCCTTTTCTTTTCAATCCGGGAGCCATCGCGCGTGTTCGAAGGTGATGTCACATCCACTCCAGATCGTCTCCGCGCCTGGAACGACAGTCTTTTCAAGGCTCACTCGATCTTTCGTCTGGTCTGGACCAACCTCGCCCCCGTCATTCCCGGCAAGGTCTGGCGATGCAACCATCCGACACCTGCTCGACTGGCCCGACTGACACCTCGCCTTGGACTGAAAACGCTCGTCAATCTCCGTGGCCACAGGCGCTGTGGCTCAGACGCTCTCTCGCGCGATGCCGCACAACAGGTCGGATTGACCCATATCGACATGGCATTCGAAAGTCGCGGCGCACCGCATCGCGACCGTATTCTCCGCTTTGCCGATCTTTACCGAAACATGGAATTCCCCATGCTGATGCACTGTAAATCAGGTGCTGACCGGGCGGGACTGGCTTCGGGACTGGTGATTATGTTCGAAGGTGGAACCGCAGATCAGGCTCTTGCCCAGCTGTCATGGCGCTTTGGACATTTCAACAGATCACGCACCGGTATTCTCGACGCCTTTTTCCTGCGCTACCGTACGGATGCGGAGGGGCGCCGTCCGTTCCTCGACTGGGTCGAGCATGAATATGATGAAGTCGCTCTCAAGAAAGATTTCGTCTCCGGGAAGCTGGCATCATTCCTGAACGATGCCGTGCTGCGCAGGGAATAATCTGCGCAGAATTTTCCCAGATCAGGCCAGCATCAATGCCTGCACACTCTTCCAGATCATGTAAGCCGCGACACAGAAGATAACGCCTGCAAAAAATGTCGTCAGCGCACCACGCGAACCGGATAAACGTCGGGCAGCTGCGGTGCCCGCAAAGCTTCCGACCACGCCGCCAATGATGAACATACCGGCCAGTTGCCAGTCCACCATCCCGGACAGAATGTAACTGATGGCCGTGCTCAGCCCAAAAGCGGCAACAGCAACCAGAGACGTTCCGATTGCATTCAGAATGGGCATGTTCGTGCAGGCGATCAGCCCTGGAACGATCAGAAACCCTCCCCCGATTCCGAAGAACCCGGACAGAAGACCGGAACCCGCACCAAACATCACAACCTTGGGTGCATTGCTGCGATTACATGCAGCCCCCGCACAACCCGGATTCTTGCGCCCCCGTATCATGAGCACGCCAACCACGATCATCAGAAGCGCGAAGAACAGCAGCAGCTTCTGACCATCTACTGCCTTGCCCATCGCGGCACCGACAAAAGCACCCAGAATTCCGCTGATGGAAAAGATACCTGCGCAACGCCATTTGACCGTGCCAGACCGGGCATGGCTGACCAGACCGGCCAGCGCATTCACTGCCACCGCCAATGCACTGGTTCCGATGGCAATATGCGGATTCTTCACCCCCACGACATAAACCATCAACGGAACAGCGAGAATCGACCCGCCTCCGCCGATAAGCCCCAATATGAACCCGACCAGAGAGCCGGAAACAATTTCCGTGAAAAGGTGAAGCATCGTCGTTCTGGATCAGCTTTTTCTGGTCACCTTGGGCGCCACCAGAATTTCATGCCCCTTGAACATGCCATCCCAATAAAGCCGCGGCATGATCTCTTTCTTCATGAACCATGCCAGAGATGTCGGCTGTGTTCCGTTCAGAAGCCAGACAGGCAATGTCGGGCAAAGTTTACCGCCATAGGAAAACTCCGCCAGAACGATCTTGCCACGCTCGACCGTCAATGGGCATGCCCCATAACCGTCATAGGTGGCGATCGC
>JAAYUA010000038.1 GCA_012517935.1 Acetobacter sp.
CAGGGAAACCAATCTGCGGAAATCGTAAAATTCTATTCCTGCCACATGAGGCTTTTTTCAAAATCCGCACTCCTGTGAAGCGTCTCCCACCTCAATCCCGGAAAAGGATCAATGCCCGTCACACGCTGCAAGGATGCCTCATCAACCGCATTACATTGAACACCACGCATGTTTTTGCAGACAATAATCGCTTCAATCTGTCGGTCGGGAATGTAAATGACTTTCCATATGGATGACGGAACAGGAATGCGATCCTTCCCTATTGTCCCCTTGCGCGGATGGAAGGCTGGGCCGGTCAGAACCCAGACTTCTCCATCCTGTTCAGCGGTTTTTCTGACAACCGACTCAATATGCGCCCAGACACCAGCATTCATGGCCGTGTCCTGAGGCACAATATTCGACAGAACGAACGTCTCCTGTCGCGTTTCCTTGGTCGGCATGTCTCCCGATGGGGTCAGATGCCCCCGAGACCACCCCGAACGCTTATAATCATCCAGTTCGATCTGCTCATCCGACGGCAAGCGAGCGTCGGAAACGAATTTTCCACGCCCCTTGAGTTTTTCCGCCGCCATGACCTGTTGCCGCGTCAGATGCTCGGCGCTCCACGCAGCTTCCCGCGTTTTTGCTGAAAAACCCACAGCGAAATCCGTCGAGCAGAGGATATTCACCTGATCCTGACTGGTCGGCGCAACGCCCGCCGGAAAATGCTGAGGACAGCTATCAGCATAAGCAACGGGAGCAAGGAACAAACCAACAAGGAGGGAAACACGCGCTAACATGCCCTCCAGTTACAGGCTTGGAGCCAAAAAACAAATATCCCCCCGGACTATCAGTCTTCGTCTTTCACTCTGTACGCCATGTAATCCAGCGCCCCCTGAAGCATCCATGCAGCTGCAGCGCGGTCAACCACTTCCTGCCTTTTGCCTCGCGACATGTCGGCTTCGTCGATCAATGCCCGATTCACTGCACTGGATGACAACCGCTCATCCCAGCTTGCAACCGGCAGACCCGTAGCTTGTGAAAGAGCAATCGCCCAATCCCGGCTGGCCTGAGCCGCGGGACCGAAACTGCCATCGAGCGAGATCGGCAGACCAACGATCAGTCCGCCCACCCCTTCCTTTTTCGCTATGGCGCTGATTTCCGCCGCCATGACCGACAGTTTGCCGCGTTTCAGCGTGGCATAAGGGGTCGCCACCATGTGCATGACATCAGACAGGGCCACGCCCACCTGCTTCTTGCCGGGGTCAAGACCTATCACACGAAGGCCGATGGAAATCTCTTCAAAAAGATCAGGTATGTTGAACAGGGTCATAAGCTGAGGGTATGGTCTCTCCTGACGGGTGAAAGCCAGCTTTTTTATTATCAGAACGAAAGTCACTGACGCATGTCGCTTGACCTCGCGACCACACGGCGTATCGCGAAACTGGCCAGAATTGGCCTGAATGACCAGGAACTTGAAGCCGCCCAGGCAGAACTGGGCGGGATTCTCGGCTGGATCGAAATCCTGAACGAAGTGGACGTCGAAGGCGTCCCCCCCATGGTTGGCACGGACATGGCCTCCCTGAGGCAGCGTGAAGATGTGGTGACTGATGGCGACCGCGCCGCAGACATCCTTTCCAATGCCCCCGACAGGGTTGGGCCCTTTTTCACCGTGCCGAAGGTGGTCGAATAATGCTGACAAACCTCTCCATCAGCGCTGCCGCCAATGGTCTGCGCCGAGGCGACTTCACGGCCGTCGAACTGATCGACGCGCATCTGAGCGCCATTGAAACACTGAACCCAAAGCTGAATGCCTATATTACGGTCACGGCGGAAGAAGCCCGTGCAGCAGCAGTTCAGGCTGACCAGACCCTTTCAGCAGGCGATGCGCCAATCCTGACCGGCATTCCTTTGGGCATCAAGGACCTGTTCTGCACAAAAGGCGTGAAGACAACGGCTGCCAGCCGCATTCTGGACAATTTCGTCCCGCCTTATGAAAGCACGGTCACTTCAAAACTTCTGGAATCCGGCGCGGTCTTTCTGGGAAAAACCAATCTCGATGAATTCGCCATGGGATCAGCGAACCTGACCTCCCACGCCGGTCCCGTCGAAAATCCATGGCACCGCACGAATGACAGTGCCGCACTGGTGCCCGGCGGATCATCCGGTGGTTCGGCTGCTGCCGTCGCTGCAGGAATCGCCATGGGTGCCACTGGCACCGATACAGGCGGCTCCATCCGTCAGCCTGCCGCCTATTGCGGAATTGTCGGCCTGAAGCCGACCTATGGCCGCTGTTCCCGCTGGGGCACGATCGCCTTCGCTAGCTCTCTGGATCAGGCCGGCCCAATGACCCGCACGGTCGAAGATGCCGCGATCATGCTGGGCGCAATGGCCGGTTTCGATCCCAAAGACAGCACCTGTTCCGATCAGGCCGTTCCTGATTTCCGTGCGGCGACAAAACGCTCCCTCAAGGGACTGCGCGTCGGCATCCCGGCAGAATACCGCGCCGAAGGCATGTCCGCCGAGATACAGGCTGTCTGGCAGCAGGGCATCGACTGGCTACGTGATGCAGGCTGCGAAATCGTGGATGTCTCCCTGCCCCACACCAAATACGGTCTGGCAACCTATTACATCATCGCCCCGGCTGAATGCTCCTCCAACCTCGCCCGTTATGACGGGGTCCGTTTTGGCGAGCGCGTTGCGGGCAAAAGCCTTGATGAGATGTATGAGAACACCCGCCATGATGGTTTTGGTGAGGAAGTTCGTCGTCGTATCCTGATGGGCACCTATGTGCTGTCCGCGGGCTATTATGATGCTTACTATCTGAAAGCACAGAAGATCCGCACTCTGATCCGTCGTGACTTCACCAATGCGTTTGAAAATGTTGACGTTTTGCTGACGCCAACCGCCCCGACCGCTGCTTTCGGTCAGAATGAAAAGCCCAGCGACCCTGTGCAGATGTATCTCAACGATATCTTCACCGTCCCGGCAAGCATGGCCGGCGTGCCCGCAATGTCGGTTCCTGTAAGCCTTGATTCACAGGGGCTGCCCCTCGGCCTGCAACTGATCGGTCGTCATTTTGACGAAGAAACCGTCATCGCAGCAGGAGCCGCGCTGGAGAAAGCCGCAGCTTTCACCGCCCGCCCGAATCTCCGTGCAGGAGCAGTCGCATGAGCTGGACCATCGAAGGCAATACCGGCCCGTGGGAAATCGTCGTCGGACTTGAAGTCCACGCCCAGGTCATCAGCAATTCCAAGCTGTTTTCCGGAGCTTCCACCCTGTTCGGTGGTGATCCGAACAGCCATGTCAGCCTGGTCGATGCCGGCTTTCCCGGCATGCTGCCTGTCATCAACCATGAATGCGTGGCGCAAGCAGTCCGCACGGGCCTTGGCCTGAAGGCTGAGATCAATCTGTTCAGCCGGTTCGATCGCAAGAATTATTTCTATGCCGATCTGCCAACAGGTTATCAGATCAGCCAGTTCGCACATCCGATCGTCGGCACAGGCAAGGTTGAAATCGAGCTGGCCGATGGTTCAACGCGCGAAATAGGCATCACCCGCCTGCATCTGGAACAGGATGCAGGTAAGCTGATGCATGATCAGGATCCAACACGTTCTTTTGTCGATCTGAACCGTGCTGGTGTTGCGCTGATGGAAATCGTCAGCGAACCTGATATCCGCTGTCCGGAAGAAGCCGGGGCCTATCTCCGCAAACTGCGCCAGATCCTGCGCTATCTCGGCACCTGTGATGGCAACATGGAAGAAGGCTCCATGCGCGCCGACGTGAACGTTTCCGTTCGCAAAGCTGGCGAGACCTTCCGCACGCGCTGCGAAATCAAGAACGTCAACTCGATCCGTTTTGTCACACAGGCCATCGTGGTCGAAGCGACGCGCCAGATCGAGATCTGGGAAAATGGCGGCAGCGTTGATCAGGAAACACGCCTGTTCGATCCTGCCCGTGGAGAAACGCGCTCTCTCCGTTCCAAGGAAGA
>JAAYUA010000227.1 GCA_012517935.1 Acetobacter sp.
CCTTTGGGGGACGAGGTGGGCGTGAGAGAGACCATTATCGCATATAAGTTGCGCCAGGGTTTCTTCAACTACGCCTGTTGCAGGTGATCCCCGCATTGTGCCGCTGCCAGTTGGAAAGAAATAAAAAAAGGGCCACGGAAGATCCGTGGCCCTTTTCCTGAAACTCCGGCCACTGAGGTGACTGGAGGCTCTGTAACAGCTTACTGGGAGTTATCCTGTCCAGCATGCGTTTCAGGAGCGAAGGTCCAGCCATGGCCGTAAGGCTGCGGCATGAACAGTCACCATGAAGAGTATGAGGTGTCGTGCGTTGACCATTCGGTCGTCGGCAGAGCGATACCGTCTTCACGCAGTTTCTTGATCTGATCAGCAGTGACGTTACCCGGAGCCTTGTTGCCCCAAGACGTTCTGATGAAGTTCACGACGTCAGCGGTCTGCTGATCGTTGAGAATTTTACCATAGCTGGGCATCGCAACGGCAGACGGTGCGATGTTTGTCGGAGGCAGAATTCCGCCAGCGACGACAACGTGAGCCAGCGATGTCGGATTTTCGGAAACAACGATCGGATTTCCAGCCAGTGGCGGGAACATGCGATTAACGCCAGCACCATCATTACGGTGACAGATAGCGCACTGCTGCACATAGATCTCGGCACCCGGGGTTCCATCGAACTTGCCGGAAGAGAGCATCTTTTCCGTTGATGCGTCGTAAACGTAGTCGCCCTTTGATGGCGGAACCGGGGGCAGACCTTTCAGATATTTCGCGATAGCGGTCAGATCGTCATCGGTGAAATACTGGGTGCTCCAGCCAACAACATCGGCCATGCCACCGAAGACGGCAGAATGATCGATACGTCCTGCACGCAGGAACTGGAACAGGTCATCTTCCGACCAACGGCCAATGCCAACCACCGGATCGTTACGCAGGCTTGGTGCGATCCAATTGTCGATGGGTGCGCCGCCAGCAAGGAAGTCAGCACCACCACCAGCGTCGAGAGCCTTTTCCTGCATGCCAAAGCCACGTGGCGTATGACATGCACCGCAGTGACCGGGGCCCGTTACGATATATTCACCACGAGCAACCGCAGGATCTGTTCCCGGTGCGGCGACAAATGGTTTTGGCGTCGGAGCGAACACGACGCGCCATATGGCCAGAGGCCAGCGCATCGACAGCGGCCACGGAATATCCGTAGCTTTGTCTGGCTGTGCAACCGGCGTCACGCCTTGCATGAAGTAGGCGTAGAGAGCCTTGATGTCGTCATCCGTCATGCGTGAGAATGCAGGATAAGGCATGGCGGGATACAGTGTGGAACCATCCTTGCGCACACCCTTGCGGACGGCATCGGAAAATTCCTGAAGTGTATATCCACCAATTCCGGTTGTCGGATCAGGCGTGATGTTGGTGGAATAGATGGCCCCGATAGGGGTCATGATCTTGAGACCACCAGCAAATTTCTTTCCGCCGATAGCTGTGTGGCAAGCCACACAGTCACCAAGGCGTGCCACATAGGCGCCTTTTGCTACCAGGTCGGCATCTGGTGTTGCGGCACCAGCTTGCGGCGCAGCGGTGGCCACCAATCCGGCGACCGCCACACCCAGCGCGGTTACAGCTCGTCTGAACATCTCTTTTCCTGTCCCATCGCGTTTGAGGTCAGTTTTTTTCAAGGTGCGCGATAACATCATTTTAGGCCGAGTGTCGGATCTTGGGGAATCTGACGAGCATTCTGCCGGGCATCGACTTCACGCTGGTAGGTCTCATTGGCGCGCTTGATAAGATACTGACGGATGCTGTCTATTTCTGCAGGGTTCATGCTGGCATCGAAGCGATCCATGCCGTAGGCCGTGAGAGCACCGCGACCGATGACGTTGTAGAACGCATCGCTGTGACGGATGGCACCGGACCACCGCAGATCAGGCAGAACGCCTGCGCCTTCGCCGTTATCACCATGACAGGCTGCACAATAGGTCTGATACTGGAAATAACCTTTATCGGTTACTTTTTCATCAAACTTTGCTGGCGGCTTGACGGGCAGAAAGCCCATGTCGTTCTGCGGAGGCAACTGGGCAGAACCGTTCAGGGAGAACGCGATGATGCGTGAGTGGTTGACTGTCCAGCCTGATGTGCGTGCAAGACCACCCAGGAAGAACGGATAAATTCCACCCCAGCCGGTTTCGACGGCGACATACTGCTTGCCATTGGCAAGATATGTCACAGGCGGAGCAATGATGCCGCTCTGTGCGTCAAACGAGAACAGATCCTTGCCGTTTGTCGCGTCATAAGCATGGAATTCGCCGTTTGCGAGTCCCTGGAAGAGCACGTTACCAGCTGTTGCGACAATACCGCCGTTCCATGGTCCTTTGTGATCGACCTTGAACGCTGCTGCCTGCTTCACAGGATCCCATGCAATGATCCAGCCCTGCAGATCATCCATGAATGCCTTGCGGGCTTCGGGGGTGTCGGGAAGACCGGCTTTCGCCATGTCGATTCCGAGGTTCCACGAATCGGGGTGAGCTTTGAAGCCTCCGACCTGGTTCGTATAAGCAAATGGAACCTGCTGAGCCGGGATATAGACCAGGTTGGTCTTCGGGCTGTAGGCCATTGCAGCAAAGTTATGACCACCCAGATCGCCTGGAATGGCGTAGTGATCTTTGCCGGTCAGTGTCCACAGAGCTTCAGGCTTATAGAGCGGACGACCTGTTTTCGGGTCGAGTCCGTAAGCCCAGTTTTCAGGGACATAGTTCTCGCCAGACAGGAATTCACCGGTCTTCGCATCGATGATGTAGAAGAAGCCGTTTTTCGGTGCGTGAACGATGACGTGGCGGGTTTCGCCATTGATCGGAAGATCAAGCGTCATGATCTGCTGGACAGAGGTATAATCCCACTGGTCCATCGGGGTTTCCTGGAAGTGCCAGACATATTCGCCGGTTTCCGGTTTGACGGCGACGATGCTGCCCAGGAAGAGGTTATTGCCCCGGCCTTCTGAACGGTATTTGTAGTTCCAGGGGGAACCATTTCCGACCGCGATATAGATCAGATCCGTAACGGGGTCATAAACCAGAGAATCCCACACGGTGCCGCCGCCACCCTGACGGGTCCATGCGCCGGTTGAGCTCCAGGTTTTATAAGCCTTGTTCATGAGCGCATCGTCAGATGCCGCATGGTCGGGCTTGTTTTCCGGGTTTGGAACCGTGAAGAAGCGCCAGTCGAGCTTGCCGGTTTCTGCATCGAAAGCAGAGATGAAGCCGCGAGCACCGAATTCCGCACCGCCGTTACCGATCAGCACGCGTCCCTTGGCAATTCGGGGAGCGCCGTCAACGGTGTAGGAGCGCTGGTGGCCCAGAGAGGCGTCCTTGGGAATGGTGTTGACCTGCCAGACGAGCTTGCCTGTCTTCGCATCCAAGGAGACCAGACGGCCATCGAACGTGCCGAAATAGACCTTGCCATTCCAGTAGGCCAGTCCACGGTTGACCGTGTCACAGCAGCCGCGATCAGCGACGTTGCCGGGAACCTTCGGGTCATAGGCCCAGAGAAGCTCACCGGTGTCAGCCTTTACAGCCTTGATCTTGGACCAGTTGGTGGTTGCATAAAGCACGCCATCGACGACCAGCGGTGTGCCTTCCTGACCACGATTGGTATCGAGATCGTAGTACCACGCCAGTTTCAGGTCACCTGCGTTGGAGGTGTTGATCTGGTCGAGGGGGCTGTAACGCTGTTCGGAGTAGGTGCGGCCATAGGTCAGCCAGTCACCGGGGTGATCATCGGCGTGGATGATTGCCTCTCCGGTCGCTCCCTGATCGTCGGCGGCCTGTGCGTGTGTTGCGGGCAGAACCGCAGCAGCAAGTAAAAAAGTTCCAGCGGCGAGGAGGCCTGTGAATGAAGGCCTCCGTGCTGTGGCGGAGCGGGTCATATGTGTTGGTCCTTAAAAGCAAGGCTTCAGAACATTACGCCGGGGACGGTAGGGCTCGTCCGGACTCTGCCCGGAGAACAACGGGAAGGTGCAAATATGTCAAGAAGTTCATCATTCATCCAGGGCATGTCGTTCGCAACAGAAGAATGTTTTTTGCGAAAGAAAGGCACCGAGTGCCTTATCTCTCAGGACTTCTTGAAATTTCCGCCCTCTGTTCACAAGTGAGTGAAAGAGGATGAAAACGGTCTTTCTTGATGGATAAACGGTCCTGTCGGGGCTGATTCCTGAGAGTCATTCCTTTGGGTGACAGAGCTTTCACTGGAGTGTCTGTTCTGGCTGCTGTATGGAAGAAAGTGCCTTCAGGACGTTTTGTCTGTATTTATATGCCTGCGTAACGCATACTCGCAGGCGTGTCGCAAACAGAGGAATCAGGATGTCATTCAGTCGTAACTACCAGTCTGTGCCATCATGGGCGGGTTCACAGCAGGCATCTCTGGATGCAGGTCTGCGGACTTACATGCTGCGGATCTATAACTGGATGTCTTCAGGTCTGGTGCTGACGGCGCTGGTCGCATGGGGCATTGCCAATACGTCCATGCGTTCACTGTTCTTCAGAACCGACGGGTATGCCGTGCATCCGACCGGGCTTGGTATGATCGCCATGATCGCGCCACTTGGTTTTGTGTTGGTCATGTCATTCGGCGTCAATCGCCTTTCCCGTCAGGCAGTGCAGACCCTTTTCTGGCTGTTCTGCGGTGTCATGGGCGCCAGCATGGCGAACATTTTCATGATCTATACAGGTGTATCGGTTGCTCGAGTCTTTCTCGTGACCGCAGGCACCTTTGCCGCGACCTCTCTGTGGGGATATGCGACCAAGACTGATCTGACCCGGATGGGATCCTTCCTGATGATGGGGCTGTTCGGTCTTATCATCGCGGGTCTTGTGAATATGTTCATGCACAGCCCGGCGCTCTATTTCGCGACAAGTCTTATCGGGGTTTTCCTTTTCATTGGCCTTACCGCATTTGATACACAGCGGATCAAAGCAACTTATCTCCAGTTTGCGCAGTATGAAGGCCCGGATGAAGCTGCAAAGCGGAGTGTTTATGATGCTCTTGCCCTATACCTCAATTTCATCAACCTCTTTCAGTTCCTTCTCCAGTTCATGGGTGTGCGTAACAGCGGGAATAATTGAGGCACTCGTTATATGTAAGGTGCCTTATTAAGGCGCTGCGTTACGACCCGGCTCTAAAGGCCGGGTTTTTTTATGTGGAGTGACTCGCGTGGAGAACTGTCCATTCACATAAAAAATATCAGTTCTGTAATTTTTTGGGGGCAAGGCACCATGCTTTGTTTTCTCCAGCCTGATTTTGAAGAAAAATTATTATTTTTCAAAGTGTTATGTATAATTTTTAATGTGGATGCAGTTTGCGGGCAGGCGGTGATTTGCCTCTTTTTAGGGCGAACAGAGCTGGTTGCAGGTGAAGTCTGCGTGCGGAATGGATTGTCGTTCTCCGCCTGCGGGATTATTCAAACCCTGTAAGTGTATGGGTGTGGGTGCGTCGGTGTAACCACTGTTGCCGGCAGTTTTCCACAGTGTGCCTGCACCGGAAACGGGTGTTTGTATATGTCAGCACCGAGAGGCGGACGATGATGAACAGAAAGGTGGTGCAGTACGGCCAGATGGCCGGCCTTGCATCTCTGCTGCTGCTGGGGGGGTGTAGCGGCCTCGACGTTCTCGACCCGAAGGGGCCGGTCGGTGACCAGCAGAAATTCCTGATCCTTGAATCGACGATCGCTATGCTGATCGTTGTTATTCCGACAATCCTGCTGACGTGCTGGTTTGCCTGGAAGTACAGATCGGGCAACACCAGTGCTGAGTATCTGAAGAACTGGTCTCACTCCAATAAACTTGAAGTGATTGTCTGGGGTGTCCCCACGATCATTATCGTGTTTCTTGCCGTGATTACCTATCAGACGTGCTACTCGCTGGATCCTTATAAGCCTCTTGAGGCAAAAGCGGATGTAAAGCCTTTGCATGTCGAAGTTGTTGCTCTCGACTGGAAGTGGCTTTTCATTTATCCGGAGCAGGGGATTGCAACGGTCAACCAGTTGGCCATGCCGGTCAACACACCGGTTGATTTCCTTCTGACTTCCGATTCCGTGATGAACGCGTTCTTCGTTCCCCGTCTGGGCTCCATGATTTACGCCATGGCCGGAATGCAGACTCAGCTTCATCTGATGGCTTCAGAGCCTGGCGATTTCGCTGGTGAATCCGCGAACTATAGTGGTCGTGGTTTCTCGGACATGAAGTTCCGTGCTCTTGCGATGCCTCAGGACCAGTTCGATGCATGGGTTGCGAAGGTGCGTGAAAGCTCTGACACGCTTGATGATGCGTCTTACGCACGTCTTGCCGCGCCGAGCGAAGCCAATCCGGTTGCATACTATTCCACGGTTGTGCCGAATCTCTTCGACCAGATCGTGGCGAAGTATAACAACGGCATGGTGATGGATAAGTCCACGGGCCAGATGATTCATGTCCAGTCAGCGATGGCTGATGAAAGCATGAAGGAGTAGGATTTATGCTGGGCAGATTTTCACTAGCGGATTTACCGTTGGATGTGCCTATCCTTGTAGGTACGTTCGTAGGTGTTGTGATTGTCGGGATCGCCGTTCTCGGTCTGATCACCTATTACGGCAAATGGGGCTATCTCTGGAAAGAGTGGCTGATTTCGGTCGACCATAAGCGTCTGGCCGTTATGTATATTGTTCTGGCTCTGGTCGCGCTGTTCCGTGGCTTTGCCGATGCCATCATGATGCGCACCCAGCTTGCCCTCGCTTACGCGGGCAATCCCGGGTATCTTCCACCGCATCATTATGATCAGGTCTTCTCCGCTCACGGAACGATCATGATCTTCTTCCTGGCCATGGCGTTCATGACCGGACTGTTCAACCTTGTTGTGCCGCTTCAGATCGGTGCGCGTGACGTTGCTTTCCCGTTCCTGAACAACCTGAGCTTCTGGATGACGGCTGTAGGCTTCATTCTGGTGAACGTCTCCCTGTTCATCGGTGAATTCTCACAGTGCGGCTGGCTGGCTTATCCCCCGCTGTCGGAAACGCAGTTCAGTCCGGGCGTCGGCGTTGATTATTATATCATCGCGTTGCAGATCGCCGGTGTTGGAACGCTTCTGACGGGTGTGAACTTCTTCGTCACCATCATCAAGATGCGTGCCCCTGGCATGACAATGATGAAGATGCCGGTTTTCACATGGACGGCTTTCTGTGCTTCCATTCTGATCATGCTTGCCTTCCCGGTTCTGACTGTTGCGCTCGCGCTGCTGGGTCTTGACCGTTATCTGGGCATGCATTTCTTCACGAATGATGGCGGCGGCAACCAGATGCTGTATCTCAGCCTTATCTGGACGTGGGGTCATCCGGAAGTTTACATCCTTATCCTGCCGGCGTTTGGCGTCTTCTCTGAAGTTGTGCCGACCTTCTCGCGCAAGCCTCTCTTCGGCTACAGCACGATGGTTTATGCAACCTGCGCCATCCTTGTTCTTTCTCTTGTTGTTTGGCTTCACCACTTCTTCACGATGGGCGCAGGCGCGAACGTTAACGCGTTCTTCGGCATCGCGACGATGATCATTTCCATCCCGACTGGTGTGAAGCTCTTTAACTGGCTGTTCACAATGTATAAGGGCCGCGTCGAATTCCACGCGACCATGTACTGGGCCGTTGGCTTCATGATCACCTTCACGATCGGCGGCATGACCGGCGTTATGATGGCGATCCCTGCTGCTGACTTCGTGCTGCACAACAGTCTGTTCCTTATTGCTCACTTCCATAACGTCATCATCGGCGGCGTGTATTTCGGTTACGTCTGCGGCATGAACTTCTGGTTCCCGAAAGCTTTCGGCTTCAAGCTGAACGAAGCATGGGGCAAGCGGGCGTTCTGGCTGTGGTGCGTTGGCTTCTATTTCGCCTTCATGCCGCTTTACGTCCTGGGCTTCCAGGGTATGACACGTCGTCTGAACCACTATGACAATCCCGATTGGCATCCGTGGCTTCTGGTCGCCGAAGTTGGCGCAGTGATGATCCTTCTGGGTATCGTGTGTCAGCTGATGCAGCTTTATGTTTCCGTCCGCGATCGTAATCTGCCGGAAAACATCGACGTGACAGGCGATCCGTGGAACGCACGTTCTCTGGAGTGGTCGACCTCTTCACCGCCGCCAGTTTATAACTTTGCGATTGTTCCGCACGTTCATGAGCTGGATGCTTACTTCCACGACAAGGAAAACGGCATTGATACCCGTCGTGCCGGCAGTTCCTATGCTCCGATCCACATGCCGAAAAATACTTCAGCTGGTTTGTGGTGTGGTCTCTTCAGCCTGATCCTGGGTTTTGCCCTGGTCTGGTACATCTGGTGGGCCGTGGTGATCGGTCTTGTTGGTCTGGTCGCAACTGTCATTCTGCGCAGCGCCGACAAGGATATCGATTACTATATCCCTGCCGAGGAAGTCGCCCGGATCGAAAACGAGCATTCCCGTAAACTTATGGCACAGGCGGCCGAGTAATGGCTCACGACACTACACTCGCTGACGCCCACGGACACGACGAGCACCACGAATCACCGGTGGTCTTCGGGTTCTGGGTGTACCTGATGACGGACTGCATTATTTTCGGTACGCTCTTCGGGGTTTTCGCTGTTCTCCATAACCAGTTTGCCGGTGGTCCTTCCGGCAAAGACCTGTTCGAGATGAGCACTCTCGGACTCGAAACCGCATTGCTGCTGATTTCCAGCATCACATATGGTTTCGGCATGATTGCTGCTCATAAAGGGAAGGTGAATCCAGTCATTCTATGGCTGGGTGTCACGTTCCTTCTGGGTCTCGGCTTCGTTGGACTTGAAGTCAGCGAATTCCGTGGCCTGATTGCAGAAGGTAATGGACCGGATCGCAGTGCGTTCCTGTCTGCCTTCTTCACTCTGGTCTCCACGCATGGTCTTCACGTGACATGCGGTCTGATCTGGATCGTCACCCTGATGGTTCAGCTGGCTGGCACGACGACCATTCCGGAGCGTATGATGAACAAGCTCACCTGCCTGAGCCTGTTCTGGCACTTCCTTGATATTGTGTGGATCTGCGTGTTCACATATGTCTATCTTGCGAGCATGATCTGATGAGCACAGACCATAATGCGCACGGTGGTTCCGACCACGGTAGCAGCTACAAGTCCTATGCGATCGGTTTCGTTCTGGCGGTTATTCTGACCGTTGCTGCGTTCATGATCGTTTCCGGCCATTCGTTTTCCCCGAGTGGCACCATTCTTGCCATTTCTGTTCTGGCTATCATTCAGGTCATAGTGCATCTGCACTACTTCCTGCATATGAGCTTCGCTGCAGGTCAGAAGTGGAACAACGGTGTGTTCATGTTCACCGTGCTGTTTCTCTTCATCATGGTGGTGGGCACGCTCTTCATCATGGACAATACAGCAATGCACATGATGTCCCGCTGATCTCATTTCTGCGGCGCATCCATCATGGATGAGCCGCAGAGATAGAGTGGGATACAAAAAACGCCGAGGCTTTTGCCCCGGCGTTTTTTTATGTCTGAAATCTGAGGCAGTTGGCTGGAAGCACAAAAAAACCCTGCAAAAGCAGGGTTTCTGTCAGAGTCTGAAGCTGAAATTCAGTCTTTATGAGGCTCTGGGGAAAGCAGTTGGCGCTTGTTTGGCTTGTCCTTCCATTCCTCGGCATCGGCCGGAGGATTGCCCTTGCGGGTGATGTTCGGCCATTTTGCCGCATAGTCTGCATTCAGCTCGGTCCATGCGGAAGCACGATCATCGCTGTC
>JAAYUA010000228.1 GCA_012517935.1 Acetobacter sp.
CATGAGCTCGATAACCCGGCCGGGATATTTCACCGCGACATCCACCCGTGTGAACTCCAGTCGGCCATTTCCATGCAGAATGCCAGCAGACAGAGCGTTCAGCGCCATATGGTGCCGCCAGAACAGCCCCCCAGCGAGGGCAATCGCCACCAGGCTTCCTGCGAGAGCGACCCGTGTGATCCCCTTCACAGAGGGCACTCCGTAGAGGAAAAAAGAAAGACCGCTCGGTAGGGAAGAAGAGGCATTCTGCGTCTTTCCAGTGTCTGGTAATGCGGAAGAGCGTAGAGCCGGTTAGCATATTCATGATGCGGACGTCAAAAATACATAACAGGCATTTGAGACGTATTAACATAATATTGGCAAGATTGTTCCCACAATTTCTTACGATTTTTACTCATGATTTATATCATTGAGGCGAAAAAAATTTCTTGTAAGTGCGGGTGGGGATTTTTCACAATAAAGTATTACATCGTGTTCGAAAGGAGGAGGTCTTTTTTCTAACCAAAGAGTTTTTGTTGGAAGTAAGAAAAATCGATCCAGGTAGAGTGTAGCGCAAGTGCCTATGACTCTGCAGTTCCCTGTGATCGACATGTTTTGGCCCGTTTTGAAGGGGGCTGATGAGTTCGGAGGGCGGTACCCTTCTGGTGAAGCAGGCTGACAGACGTGTAACGATCTGGAGGGTTCGAAGAACCGCGAATTGAAGACCTTTCTGCCTGATTTTGGACTCGGCAATCTGGTATTGACGGTCCTGGATGATAATTTTTGATCTGTGATTTGAGCAGAGCAAGGATTTCATACTCTGGATTGCTACGTGGCGGCGTTCATCTGCTCCAGGAGGAGAAAACGGCGCATATTATAGACGATATTGGCCAGCCCGATCCTCATTGTGGCCCGGGTGATGCCAACAGTTCGAATGAACAATCCCGTCTGTGATTTCTGATCGGCAAAGACATGCTCGACACGCGACCGGATCACCGACTTCCCTGCATTGGACCGTTGGATATGGCGTGGCATAGGCTTGAGATGCGGCTTTTTCCTGTGAACCTTCGAAACAAAGCTCTCCTTTTCCATGAAGTCCTCATTGGCTTTTGAGCGGGAGGCTGTGTCTTCCTCCGTCATTATTCCATCAATGCTGCGCATTCATGGGAGCCTGAATGGCTCCGCCAACACCGTTGAGGCTGTATTGGTTTTATCCAGCAGGCCTTCCCGCAGATATGTCTTTCCATCGTTGGTATTGCGCTGCTTCGGAGCTGCTACCAATGTTGCATCCAGAATCTGGCCTGACATCGGCAGATAACCGGCGTTACGCAGGGTCGCATCAAAGCGGTTGAACAAAATATCAATTGCTCCAGCCTGTGTCAGACGCTCCCGGAACAGCCAGACGATTTTGGCATCGGGCACGCGGTCAGACAATCCCAGACCCAAGGAAACGCATAAATGAGAGACGATCGTTGATCAGGTATTCTGTCCGTTCGTCGGATAGATTGTTGAGTGTCTGGATGACCAGGATTTTGAACATCAGAATCGGATCAAAGGGCGTGCGGCCGCCTTTGCTCCCGTCTGAATAGGCCAGAGCCTTCTTCAGATCAGGGCGAAATACTTCAAAATCCACAGTCCGGGAAAATGCTTCGAGTTGATCGCCAAGCCCGCTCAGCCGAGCAAGCCGCTCTTCAACATCAAAGAAACCCGACAGATTCTCACAAAACACGGGGTTTATAGAATTCCCAAGTATTTTTATTTTATTTCCTAGATAAATATTAAATTAATAATATTTTTTGGTGCAAATATATCTTCCAAAAACAACAGTTGTTGAACAAAAAAATGTGATTATTCCCAATGATAGAATTCCTGGAGTTTCTCCTTGAATGTATCTGAATACACTCATAGACACAAAGACAGAAATAAATATTGATAATCCACAAATGAAATTGATGGCGTTTTTTTTCATTTTGGACTTCCTCCTCAACATTTCACTAATTGTTGAATTATCAAGCCGGAACACTCATGCGCGCAATCTACAGCTCAAAAGTTAAAGTGACATCGCCGGAAAACAGTCAGTACATAATGCCGGAAATTGCAACCCTCAGGGGATAACTGACGACACGCCGTAGTTTTGGATCTTTAAACCGAAGATGCTCATGAAGGAGATGTGGAATGGGACGAGTTTACCCAGACTGCTTCATGATCCATCCATCCCGATCACCACAGGAAAAATGGGAACATAAAGAGTATCTCAAAGCCAGATGGTTTTGAGCCCCCAGATGACAGCCTGAATGGCGTTCAGGCACCTGTCAGCTTCGTCTGGTATGCTGAAAACGGTGCCGCGATTCTCCAATGCAACAATAGAGAAAGCCGACAAAATTTCATGCGTGCCTGTCATGTCGATTATCTGGTCGTGGCTCGTCATTCGGAATGGGCAGCTATTTACTTCTCTGAAATCCGCTCGCTTGATGTCGCTCTACCTCTGATTTCCATCCGCTATTCTTCGGCAAACATTTCAAAGGACAAAGCCCGGAGCATCTCCTTCTCTCAGGGAGTTGAGGCACCGTGGTACATTGATCCGGGCCGGTTCGGACCAAATACAAACGATCATTCCGAGATAGCACTGGTCGCCGCCATCAGCTCCAGGTTTGCTGGTGGTCCGGTCGTATCCGGTCAGTATTGCGACGATCATGTCATAGGTTGCGATGAAGGTTACACACCTTACGGAGGGAACGTGTCCGCGCCGCGCTGCCTGCGCAATCAAGCCGAGAATGCCCTGCATGATGAAATCATCCGGACATTAATTGCACCAGGAGAATTCCAGTGAATTTCAGAATAGCTGCCGCCGGTCATCGGAGGTGGATTCTAGCACTCTTCTGGCTTTTGGTCGTGTTCATACGCCCCTCATTGGCAGCGGAAGATGCGCCGGTCATCACGATGGGAGCAGCCGCACAGGCGAATGCGGGCCTCGTGGTCTCTGTGGTGCATCAGGGGGCTCTGGGGAAAAATCTTGATGCAATGGGAACTGTCACGGCTGAGGCGAGCCGTGTTGTTCGTATTCACCCGGCAGGATCAGGAAAAGTTCTGAGCATCGCTGTTGTGCCGGGCCAGCATGTCCGTAAGGGCGAGGTTCTTCTCACCTATCAGGATCACTCCCTGCATCTGGTACGTCTTGAGATGGTAAAGGCTCAGTCTGCGCTGTCGACAGCACAGGCGGCCTATCAGAATGCTGCCGCAGCCTACAGTCGGGGACGTGCGCTGGAAGGAGCAACGGTTGCCGCCGGAGAAACCAAACGTCGTCTGGCAGCATTTAATGCGGCGAAAGATGAGATCGCGGCGCGGCAAGCTGATGTCGACACGCTCAGACATCAGCTTGAGGAAGAATATAATTCTGTCACTGAATCGGACAAGAACCAGACCAGCCCCACTGATGAGACATCCGCGATTATCTCTCCGACCGCGGGTGAGGTGCAGAGTGTGCTGGTCGGTATCGCGGACGATCTCTCGCCCGCTATAGAAGTGGTGACCCTGACCGATATGTCGTCGGTCTGGATCGTTTCGGATATTCTGCCTCAGGACGCCGCGCAGGTTGCGGAAGGTGGTGAGCAGAGCACGGAGCTCGTGTCAGCTTCCGGGAAGACGTTGCTGACATCGAAGATAACGTCGGTGGGCGACATGGCTGACCCGGCCACGGGTCTGGTTCACGTCATAAGCACGGTCCCCAATCCGGAGGGCCGTCTGCATCCTGGGATGTTCCTCAATACGCACCTCCCGACACGGGAAAAGACGGAAGGAATTATTGTACCGGACAGTGCCGTCACGGAGATCGACGGCGTCAGCACCGTCTTTCTACCCGCGGGTCCGAACCGTTTCCGGCCACAGGAGGTCCGCGTGGGTGCTGAAAGCGCGGGACAAAAAGTCATCGTCTCGGGCCTTTCGGCTGGAGATAGCATCGTGACGCATGGCGCGTTCGCCCTGAAGGCCATCATGCAGATCTCTGATCTGTCAGACGGGGACTGAGGCTCCTATGCAAGCCTTTCTCTCCGCTCTTCAGAACCGCCGCTGGCTCGTCCTTGGCGTGCTCTCCTTCATATTCATAGCTGCCTGCCTCATGGTGCGCGGCCTGCCCGTGGAAGCGGTGCCGGACATCTCGCCGCAACAGGTTCTCGTCTCCGTGGTGGCGCCGGGACTTGCGACCGAAGAAGTCGAACGGCTGATCACCTTTCCAATTGAGACCAGTATGGCCGGAATTCCGGACATGACGGATCTCCGTTCGGTCTCCCGCTCCGGAGTTTCAGTCGTTTACGTCCAGTTCGCAGACGATACGGATATCAATCTCGATCGCACACGCGTCGAAGAACGGATCCAGCAGGCCAAGTCCCTGATTTCTGTGCCGGGTGTGAGCGTGAATATCGGTCCTCTCGCGACGGGTCTGGGCGAAATCATGCAGCTACAGATCAAGGGCGATGGCTATTCGCTCATGGATCTGAACCGCCTGATGACGTGGACGGTTGTCCCTCAGTTGAAGCTGGTGCCGGGCGTGGTGGACGTCAACGTGAACGGAGGCGCCGAGCAGACCTTTCAGGTTTCCCTTGATCAAAGCCGCCTTCTGGCGCTGGGCGTTTCGGTCGATGATGTCTTTCGGGCTGTGGATGGCAACAACTCCGCCGCTGGCGGTGGCTGGATCGAACATGGCGAAGAGCAGCAGATTGTCGTCGGGCGCGGTCTGATCGGTTCGCTTGACGATTTT
This sequence comes from Acetobacter sp., assembly GCA_012517935.1. Classification (GTDB taxonomy): domain Bacteria; phylum Pseudomonadota; class Alphaproteobacteria; order Acetobacterales; family Acetobacteraceae; genus Acetobacter. The sequence goes on from JAAYUA010000228.1 coordinate 4,733, forward strand.
GGTTCCATCCCTGTGCGGACGAACAGCAACGGTTCGGCAATCTTCCTGCGTGACGTCGGGCAGATCTCAATGGGGCCAAGGACGCGGCTGGGCGCCGTGACCCGTGACGGTCAGGGAGAGATTGTGATCGGTGTCGTCATGATGCGTATGGGCGCAAGTTCCGATGCTACGCTGGCTGCCATCCAGGCGGCACTTCCCGGAATTCGTCACGCACTGCCGAAAGGTGTGACGCTGGAACCCTATTACGTACGCTCGACGCTGACAGACAGCACTATTGCGACGGTGAAAGAAAACCTCGTTCTCGGCGCGGTTCTCGTTCTTGGCGTGCTGATCGTGGTGATTGGCGACTGGCGGGCATCGCTGGTCATCGCCTCTGTCATTCCCTTCGCTCTGGTCTGCGCCATGACGGGAATGCGCGCCTTCGGGATTTCCGCCAATTTGTTGAGCCTTGGCGCCATCGATTTCGGCATGATCGTGGACAGTTCGCTTGTCGTGGTGGAGAATTTGATGACCCATCGCGCACGTGACCACGCCAAAGGCCAGAATACGCCTCTGACAACGCTTGCGGTGTCTTCTGCAGCGGAAGTCCTTAGGCCCGTGAGCTTCGGTATTCTCGTCATCATCATGGTCTATTTGCCGATCCTGACTTTGCAGGCCATCGAGGGCAAAATGTTCCGCCCCATGGCGCAGACGGTCATCATGGCGCTTCTCGCCTCGCTTTTTTATTGTATCGTTGGCGTGCCCGTCCTTGCAGCGCTGGTGATGAAATCGACCGGGCAGCATGATGATACCCGTCTGGTCGCCGCCCTGCGTCGCGTGTACGCTCCTCTCCTGAACTGGTGCGAAAACTGGCCACGGACCCTTTTTGGCATGACCGCTACAGTCTTTGCCTTTTCCGTCTGGCTTGGATTGCATCTTGGCGGTGAGTTCATTCCTTCCCTTGGTGAGGGAGCTTTGACAGTGACGACGACGCGGCTGCCAGGAATCTCGCTGCCAGAAGCGTTGAAGGAGGTCAGCCTTCAGGAACGTATTCTGCTGCGGTTTCCGGAAGTAACCAGTGTCGTGAGCAATACCGGTACAGCGGCGATCCCGACCGATCCAATGGGAGTCAACGAGACTGACAGCTTTATTTTCCTTAAGCCGCCATCGCAATGGACGTCTGCGCACACGCAGGAGGAACTCGTCACGGCCATGAGTCAGGTGCTGAGCGATGAATTGCCGGGTGTGCAGCAGTCTTGGAGCCAACCTGTGCAGATGCGGATGGACGATCTGCTATCCGGCGTGCGGACCCAGATTGCCGTTTCGATCTATGGCGATGACCTCGCTACACTAGTGCGTCTTGGTGACAGGGTAGCCAGTGTTCTGAAAGCCATACCTGGTGCGGCTGACGTGGCTCCGCAGGGGGCGGGGAGTGTGGCATTCATCCATATCGACATTGATCGCAAGCAGGCGGCGCGTCTTGGTGTGTCGCAACAGGAACTTCTGAACGTTGTGGAAGCTGTCGGTGGTCATATTGGACGACCCGTCACGGTTAACAATGCCCTGATCACCACGCAGATTCGTTATGATCCGGCTCAGGCCGGTACACCAGATCAGATAGCCCGCCTTCGGATACGCCGGGCTGATGGGCGAGGGGCTGTTCTGCTTTCTGAGGTCGCGAAGATCACGGTGCAGGATGGTCCCCCCCGCATCAGTCGGGATGCCATCAGCCGCCGTCTGATCGTGCAGGCCAATGTGCGCGGACGTGATCTCAGTTCCTTCGTGGCCGAGGCGCAAAAGGCTGTCAGCGCGAAAATCCATCTTCCTGCGGGTTATCGTATTGTCTGGGCAGGTCAGTTTCAAAATCTGCGTTCGGCCATGGCGCGGCTGGAGATTGTCGTGCCAATTGCCCTGGTGCTGATTTTCGCTCTCCTTGTCGTCGCTTTGAATTCGGTGTGGCTGGCAGGGCTTGTTTTCATCAACCTGCCGATCGCCGCGACAGGCGGTATTCTGGCCCTCGCCCTTCGCGGCCTGCCATTCAGCGTCTCGGCGGGGATCGGCTTTATCGCTCTGTTCGGCGTGGCGGTCCTTAACGGTGTAGTGCTTGTGACTGCGATAAATTCCCTGCGTCAGGCAGGGAGCAGCGCTATCCGCGCGGCGTTTGAAGCAGCGGAAGAGCGTTTCCGGCCGGTCATGGCGACTGCTCTGGTGGCCAGTCTGGGATTCATTACCATGGCCGTGTCGAATAGCGCTGGCGCTGAGGTCGAACGGCCATTGGCTACGGTTGTGATCGGAGGCCTGATCTCATCAACTCTTCTGACGCTTTTGGTGCTGCCATCGCTCTATGCTCGTGTCATGAAAAATCGCATCTTATGAAGATCCTGATCATTGAAGATGAAAGTGCGCTTGGCTCGGCTGTCAGGGATCGTATCCGGCAGGCAGGCCATGTTGCTGACTGGTTCAGAACCCTTGCAGACGCCCGTGCGGCGTTGCAGGCTTCATCTTATGATTTTCTGTTACTGGATCTTGGTCTTCCGGATGGCAATGGTCGGGATCTGCTGCGGGAAATCCGTCGTGATCGTTCCCCGCTGGCGATCCTGATCACGACAGCCAGGGATCAGGTCAGTGACAGGATCGCAGGTTTGTCGGATGGTGCGGACGATTATATCGTCAAGCCCTATGATCTGGATGAACTCGTCGCGCGCATCGAGGCTGTTGCGCGGCGTTACGTGGCTCTGCCCGATAACGTCGTGACGATTGGCGATATCGAAATTGATCTCTC
>JAAYUA010000229.1 GCA_012517935.1 Acetobacter sp.
GGTCCATATCTGACCACGATCATCGGTCAGGGGACCATAGTCCTGCACCACAACCGGATCAGCGGCATCACAATGCACACGGACGAGTCCGCGCACACCGTGCGGCCTGCCAATAACCCCGATACGGATCAGGTTCTGCGTCATGATACGCGATCAGCGTCCTGTAGCGTCAGAAAAATCAGGCCGCAGCTGCTTCAGCAGCTTTGGCAGCAGCTTTGGCAGCACGCTCCTGCGCTCTCTTCTTCGGAGCTGATTTCTTCGGCTGCTCGCTATAGACCGGCTTCGGTGCCAGACCAGCATTGCCAAGGAAGCGAGCAACGCGATCGGTCGCCTGCGCACCCTGAGACAGCCAATAGGTGATGCGCTCGTCGACCAGACGGATGCGCTCCGCATGATCGGATGGCAGCATCGGGTTGTAAGCACCAACTTTCTCGATGAAACGGCCATCACGGGGGCTGCGGCTGTCGGCAACCACGATGTGATAGTAAGGACGCTTCTTCGCACCAGCGCGGGCAAGGCGAATTTTAAGGCTCATTCGAATACTCCGGACAAAAAACCTGAAAACTGGAAAAACGGGGGACTGAAGAGGACTTCCCTCTCAGCCGAATGGCGAACGGCCGGGGCCTCCCGGTCCTCCCATCCCCTTGGGCATGAGCGCGGACATCCCCTGACGCATGAGACCTTTCATGCCCAGTTTATTGATCCGCTTCATCATGGTGGACATGTCATCAAACTGTTTCAGCAGCTTGTTGACATCCTGAACTGTTGTCCCCGATCCCGCAGCAATACGCTTCTTGCGCGATGCCTTGATGATCGCAGGCTCACGGCGCTCCCGCTTCGTCATCGACGAAATGATCGCCTGATGCTTCTTGAACACCGTGTTCTCAAGATCGGCTTCGCCCAGCATATCCTTCAGCTTACCCATTCCAGGCAGCATCCCGACGATTCCGGACAGGGAACCCATCTTTTTGATCTGTTTCAGCTGCGACACATAATCATCAAGATCGAACTTGCCGGCGAGCATCTTCTTCGCCAGCCGCTCGCCTTCTTCATGGTCGAGATTGTCAGCAGCTTTTTCAACCAAACCGGCAATGTCACCAAGACCAAGAATTCGGCTGGCGACACGCTCCGGATGAAATTCTTCCAGGGCATCAAGCTTCTCGCCCGAGCCTGTCAGCTTGATCGGTGCGCCGGTAATGGCCTTCATGGACAGCGCCGCACCACCACGGGCATCGCCATCCATACGTGTCATCACAACGCCTGTGACGCCAACGGCTTCGTTAAAAGCCTTTGCCGTGTTCACAGCGTCCTGACCGGTCATCGCATCGACAACCAGCAACGTTTCCGTCGGATTCGTCTCGGCGCGGATCTGCCGGACTTCCTCCATCAGCGCCTCATCAATCGACAGGCGTCCCGCCGTATCGAGGATGACGACGTCATATCCCTCGCGCCGTCCCGTCTCCATCGCACGACGCGCGATTTCAACCGGGCTCTGCCCCTGAATGATCGGCAGGGAAGCAACGGCGGCACGCTCGGCCAGCTGCTGCAACTGAAGCTGAGCAGCCGGACGCTGCGTATCCAGGGAAGCGAGGAGAACCTTTTTACGCTCACGCGATGACAGACGCAGAGCGATTTTACCCGACGTCGTGGTCTTACCAGAGCCCTGCAGACCAACCATCAGAATCGGAACAGGCGGAGCCGCATTCAGATTCAACGGAACGGCACCGGCACCACCCAGAGCCTCGATCAGCGCATCGTTAACCAGTTTGGCAACGGCCTGACCCGGGGAAATGCTTTCGAGCACTTCATGCCCGACCGCACCTTCGCGGACACGTTTGACGAAATCACGCACGACCGGCAACGCGACGTCCGCATCCAGCATCGCCAGACGGACTTCACGCATTGCTTCGGCGACATCGGCCTCTGACAGCGCACCGCGCTTGCCCAGTCCATCAATAACGCCGGTCAGCCTGCCTGAAAGTGACTCAAACAATGATCTGCTCACCCCAAATGGAAACGCGCCACTGCGCGAACACTCGCGAGGTGGCGGGTCTGATTTCGTCTCGCTTCTACGACCGTGCCTTTGGCCGTGTCAAATATAAACGCTTTCCGGACCGGATTCGCCGCTATCGATCGGACAAATCCTCTCCCTTCAGCCGATCCGCAAGCGTCCGCGCCGCTTGTTCAAACGCCTCAAGCAATATCGATGCACCGTGAACACGCCCCCCTGACAGAATGATGAATCCTTCCGTCATACCGTTCTGCACCATGCCTTCAGAATGCACGATCAAACCGTCAGCATCCTCCAGCGTGCCCGTTCCGCCGCCACTCTTCCGCTGCCGCAACTCATCTCCCCAGGCAGCACGACGATAAGCCCTGACTTTCTCAGGATAAGAACGCGGATCAGCCGTATATCCCTCAAGTTTCTTTCCCTGAGCGGCCATGTAACCAATCTCGACAGCCGTTCCCGGGTCCATATCCGCGGAACGCCGGAATGGATCAAGACAGAACAAACCCGCATCACAACGATCCATAAGGTCGCGGTCCGCCGTGATGATCGCCATTGTTGTTTCCACGCCGGCAGGCAGGCCAGACAGATCCGCCTGCCCATCAAACGGCGCGACTCCTCGCAGCCCGTATCGTGCGCAAATCGCTTTCATCTCGACAAAAAGCGCCTCTGCCTCCGGACGGAAAACCAGATCTCCAGCGAGATATACGTCATGCGTAAAATGCATATCCAACACAGAAACTCCTGCACTTCGGCAAACAGGAATGAACCCAATA
>JAAYUA010000230.1 GCA_012517935.1 Acetobacter sp.
CTTCAACTCATGATCAAAAAACACTTTATAGAAAATCTTCATATTTTTACGAAGATCTTTCTCATCAAACATATCGGGATGAAAAATCCCGGCAGCCCATTGAATCTGAAGAAGAAACTCGGCGCCATAACGATCCCATGGAAAAACACCCATCGGATTTTCATACACGTGTTTTTCACGAACAGCCCGCAGCGTATTCCACCCCGCGGGTGTGGAGGAACCGTCGTTCAGATGATGGTCGCCTCCCTGCATAATGATGATATCCGGATCCCATGCGATGATCTGCTCCATCGTCACCGGACGCTTCACGCCCTCAACATCCGCTGCATTGCGGCCACCGGCTTCCTGGATCCACGCATCAATAATGGTGTTCCGACCATCCACGAGCAAAGGAAACAGTTTCGCCATATGCAGCACACGCGGTCGATCTGCCGATGACACGGAAGAAAGGCGTTGCTTGAGCCTCTCCCGTTCCTGCTCGAGCATATCGGCATAACGGGCAGCACGCGCTGCCGATGTGTTGTCACCCAGAACCTGCGCCGTCAGATCCACAGCCTTGAGAAGACCCGGCACATCCTGAAAGCTCATCATCATGACAGGAATGCCTGCCTGTTTCAAAGGAGCGGACTGCGTCAAAAGGCTGGAGACAAAAGCCAGATCCACGCCATGCGCCAGCAACGCCTCTGGATCGATTGCCCCGGGGGAAACCTGCAAAGCTTTTCGAAGAGACGGCGCCAACAGGAACAGCCAAGGCTGGTTCTCCGGACGATCCACCGTCACTGCGATACGATCTGCAGCGCCCAGCATGGCAATGATTTCATTATGAGCGAACCATAAATCCGCAATCTTCCGGGGCGACGTCGGCACCGAAACACGGGCTCCACTCATGTCCTGCAAGACATGTTGCTGTTCCGCTGCGCACAGTCTTCCGGCTCCAAAAACAAGCAGACAGATCAGCAGACAGGGAAATTTCAGACGCTCAATCATCACCACCGGGAACACCTCTCTTCAGATGATGATCATACGTCGCAAAACATCGAAATCAGCAACGAAAACCTTCAATCTGATCGAACGGATTTCCCAACGCGCGCGAAATGCGCACCACCATCGAGTTTTTTGCGAACAGAAACCGACAATGTCCGGGGCGATGAAATCGCCTCATCATCATCTTCATAATTTTCTAGCACCATCCCGCTTTGGAAAAGGCGCGACATTCCCATGACCCGGGCGCGTTCCATTTCATTGGCGAAATTATATGAAATTGAACGCGAATCCCTCTCCGAAGCGATAATTCCCGCCCGGCGCAAAGTTCCAAGCTGCTGGCTGAGAACCGGCTGGCCAATCCCCGTTTTTTCCTCGATTTCACTGACGGCAAAAGGACCATCAAGCAAAAGGAAAAGAATTGTCAGGCGTTGTGGCTGCGCAAAAAGACGAAGTATCTCCGCCAGATCCCGCGCCTCATCCGCGTCGAGAAGACTCATGCCTCAACGTCCTTTACCAGCTTGCAAAACCAGTCCGGCCCGGAAAGAGAAACAGCTTCCTGCGTAAGATCAGCGGGGCTCAACACATCGTCTCCCGGCTGCCAGCCCTCCGGCGTCAGCACGTCACCCTTCCTGACGCGACGCAATGCCTGCACAAGGCGAAGAAGTTCATCAACGGAACGCCCCACCGTTACGGGATACCATGTGATGGCCTGAATCACTCCATCGGGATCGATGATATAGACAGCCCGGATCGTCGCACTCGTATCCGCCGAAACATCCAGCATGCCATAGGCAGCAGCCACCGCCATTGATGGATCTTCCAGAACAGGAAATGGCACATTCACGCCGAAAGCGGCCTTGATCGCTGCTACCCATGCCAGATGGGAAGGCAGTCCATCCACGGACAGCCCCATGAGAATGCAGTCGAGTTTCCTGAACTCCTCCGCCTTTTCGGCAAGAGCAATGAATTCGCTTGTGCAGACAGGCGTAAAATCAGCAGGATGTGAAACCAGCAGCACCCACTGCCCCCGCAGATCACTAAGGGTAACAGGTCCATGCGTGGTGCGCGCTGAAAAATCCGGTGCCAGATCTCCAATACGTGGCACACGCACCTGCTCTGCTGGTGGCAGAGAAAAATACGACAGATCACTCATTGGATGAGTCTCTATAGACGCACAGATCAGCACACAAGTTAATTTACGTTTTTAATAATAAAATTAATTCATAACCATATAGAAAACGGAGACGTGCATCATAGACATCTCAGAGATGTGAAATGAGAGTATCACTTTGATCACAGGACAAAAAATTCACATCCAGCGCAGCCAGACGACAGGAAGGCAGGAATTTCTCAAATTTTAAGGAACTCCGGATAAAATCCGGCGTTACCTTTCCGTAGGGCGACTATCCCGTCAGGAGATTTCCGGCGTTTTTACTCAAGA
>JAAYUA010000231.1 GCA_012517935.1 Acetobacter sp.
ATGCATTGACCTGTTTCCCAATCACCGGCAAACGGCGCGCGAGGGAGCGCTCCGGATACTTTGAATGATAGACATGATAATGGCCCAAAGTCTTTGCGATCAGGGCTGCCTGGTTATGCCGTCGCGAGCGGTAGGAGCCGGCATCCACTTCCAGCAGGCCGACAATATCCGGCGCAATTGCCTGAATAAACGCGGTGATCTGGTCAAGATTGCGGTCCGTCCGGCGCAGATAGCCACTCCACGGAAGGTGGAACTTCCCGCCATGCCCCGAGCAATAACGCAGATTGTAGAGACCTCAATTTTGCATGCAGCGCATAAAAATTAGTTGAAAAACCATCTGGGAACCTTGATAGGATTGACTGAAACAACACGCAGTCAATCCCACAGGAGGTAACCCAGATGGTTAAGTGCAAGAATAGCTGTAAAACGGGGCATGAGCAAGGCGAAATCGGGGATCAAAACAGTGATCGAAATACGGAGGCGCAGCGGTGGACGACGATTACGCCGGAGACAGCGTACGGGGAATGCTCGGAGCGATTAACGGCGTTCGGGGGGCTGTTGGCACTGGTGAAGTTTCTGGACCTGATCGGTTTTGAGCAGGAATTTGGAGAACACTACGTGCATCCGAATCGGACACCCAAGTTGGGCGGCTACCGCATGGTGCTGGGGATGCTGATGCTGCTGTTCATCGGGTTTCAACGGCTGGGGCACTTTGCGTATGTGCGGACCGACTCGATGGTCTGCGGGATTTTACGTGTGCGGGTCTTGCCGGCGGTGAGCACATTCTGGCGGTATTTGATCTCGCTGGGGATCATTCAGTCGGCTTCGCTGTTGAGACTGGGCGCGGCGTTACGGAGGCGCGTGTGGGCGTTGTGCGACTATGTGCCGCGGCGGGTGACAGTGAACATCGACACGACGGTGGCCACGGTGTACGGAGCCATTGAAGGCTCTCGCAAAGGACACAACCCACAGCATCGCGGCAAAAAAGGGCTGCGCCCGGTGCTATGCTTTCTTGAGGAGACCCGTGAGTACTTGTGCGGGACCCAGCGGCGGGGGGAAACGATCCGCAACGAGGAAGTCGCCCGACAAATCAGACAATTTCGCAAGCAGTTGCCCGAGTCGGTGCGGGATGTGTATGTGCGCGGCGACGGTGAGTTCATCGGCTGGGATAGCGTAAAAGCCTGTCTGGATGAGGGTTTTATGTTCACGTTCGGTAACAAGCGCTGCGATCCGCCGTTTCCCGAGAACGGGTGGTATCGGCACGGGGATTACGACTACAACGAGTGTTGCTATCAGCCGATGGGTTGGGAAAAGCCATGCCGCTTTGTCGTGATGCGGATTCGCAAGGATCAGATGGGCGACCGCCAACTGAAACTGCTGGACTCCGAAAACTACGTCTATCGCGTGTTCGTGACCAATAAAACGGGGCGTCCGCATCGGGTGATCACCGATTATGATCGAAGGGCGGACGCGGAAAATCTCATCTGCGAAGCCCAGCGGGAAGGAGTGCTGGCGATTCCTTCCCGGCGATTCCAGGCGCATCATGCCTTTTTTCAGATTGTGATGCTGGCATATAATTTATGGCGCTGGATGAAAATGTTGGCAGGCCATGCCGAACAGCAGAATCAAAAAGGCACAGAGGTTCCAGAGGCTCAGCGAATTACGATGCCGGATCATACGCTGCGGATCGCCCGGCTGAAAATGCTCTTTGTGGCGGCAAAAATCCGGTTTCATGGCAACCGGGATGAAGTGCGTTATTCCATCCATGAACAACGGTCTGCCGGGCTGATCGATTTCCTGGACTATCTTGATCATCGTCGAAAGGAGGCGCGAGTCGTCGCGTAATGGCTTGATTTTCAAGCCGCTGCCGTGCAAAGAAATTCTTGCACGCGGCAGAAAGGGGGATGCAAAATGAGGTAATGAGCCAAATAAAATCAGGATGAAAAAACGTTGACTTCGGAGTTCAAAATCAACAAACTCGTGCAATATTCAGGAAAAAACTTAAAACTGTTTGCGATCAGAGGACGACAATAAACACGGGACTAGCGTAAACAATTCCACCACCGCGCTCAAGCATACGCAGATAAAAATGAGTTGACCGCGCCGCTTCTCCCAAAGGAATGTCCCTTTCAACATCCGGGGCATCCGAGGCTCCCTGCCAAATCACCCGGCCGTGTGCGGCGGAAGCGCGGGAATTGCCAAAGGGGGCCCGAATGCCAACAGCTCTAAAATAGCCGACTTTAACGACCTGCTGGCCATTCCCCATCACACAAACGCTGAAGCCGAGACGCGTCGCCCCGACGACGATTTCCCCGTCTGGTTTCCGTATCAGTGGACCAAGCCCGTGGCCCCGATCCGCCTGGTCGAGATCATGCAGGTGCGCGGCAACCAGGAGGCGGATGAGTACGCCGATGCCTGGCGCGGCTGGCACCAGCATCACGGGGCTTCATTCCAGGACGCGCTTGCGCACGGCTATAAGGCCGGCGTTACCGGCGGCACCGACAACCATTGCGGCTGGCCCGGCCGGATCTGGAGCCGCGAGGAAGGCGGGCAGACGGAGGCGAAAAGCGTGATTTTAACAGGCGTCTGGGTC
>JAAYUA010000232.1 GCA_012517935.1 Acetobacter sp.
ACGATATAAATCCCGTTTGACGAACAAGACAGAACCCTCTAGAGGTGTCCACGCAGACGCCGTGTCGTAAAGAGCACGCTCTTCGGCGGAGGGGTGGCCGAGTGGCTGAAGGCGGCGGTTTGCTAAACCGTTGTACGGTGTCAAGCCGTACCGTGGGTTCGAATCCCATCCCCTCCGCCAATTTCTCCAAAAATCCTAGAAAACTGCCACGCGTTAGCCTGTCAGCGCCCTGCCGGGAAAAATGCGCCTTAATTATTGTGCAAATCCGTGCAAATGACCGTTCAGGGCGATTTGCACAGGATGGCCAAAATCGCCTAGCACTACAGTTGCATTTTGTATTGAGTTCTGAATCTATGGGTAACCTATGATTCAGGATATAATGAGTGGCAGTGCGTCTATTGAAGAGACGCTGAGGCGCGCAGCTAGGTTTGGCACATATAGACGCTAGATGTGGAACCACAAAATGCCGAGTCAAACGCCTGACATTGATGGCTTAAGAGCCCTCTAATAGGCACCTAATGACCCGTCTGATCTGTAGCCTTCTTACTATTCCCGTCAGCAATGATTTCCACTGGAAACGCCGGTAGCGGGAAAAACTCCCTTCGCTCTCTTCCTGATTGTGCATCCAAGTCATGGACAATCAGGCGGGCGGCTAATGCCTGAGCGTGGATTTCAATCAGAACATCATCAATCGCATAGCGTTCGCTCCGCAATTGAACAATCTGTGCCGTATAGACATTACACAACTGGAGCAATTCTGCGCTATGTGCCCGGATCTGCTCAATCATCAGGAGAGCCTGCTGTCCTGCAGAAAGGGCATCCTTGCGCTGTTGCGACCGATCCCATGTAATCTTGCCATACCAACCACCAGCCGCAGACAGAATGGCTCCGACAGGTTCCGCGAAATGCGACCAGATCATTGTGAGATTGATCATATTCACCAGCTTTCCAGAGCAACACGCTTCCACTGATTAGTCGCGACGCAGACATAGTGATAATTGGCATCATCTGTGAACTGACCTGCAGTGCATGCGCTTGTGGATGATGCCGGTGTGCTCAAGGTTTCAAAATACGTTCTAGTACTGACACTGGTAGACGCTGCAAGAGTATCAGATTTTAACTTTGATACCTGGAGCGTTGCTGTATTTCCGTTCCCTGAAGTTGTTAAAAATACAGTATCGACTCCGCTAGCTGCAAAATATGGAGCGGCGGACGCTGTTCCCCCATACGGTGTCAGGATGATAGATTTTCCATTATCAGCGCGTATATTCCCAGCAACAGTGAGAAAATTACCAATAGTGACGCTGCTATCAAATGTTGCTGCATAGCCTGCGTGAAATGTGCCATCACCTCTCACACACACACCAGGGTCATCAATAGACAAACCGGCTACGTTGGCGTTCTGGTTATTAACCAAGCACACACCACCGAGATTTGCACTGTTCCAGTTAAAGGAAACCAGCCCCATATGTGTCCCTGACGTCCCGGATGGATCCCATCTACTCCCATCAATTATCATGCCTATATTGTAACTATAATCTTTCCACGTTGGAGTTGTTGTCGCATCAAACTGTTCAACCCAACTGCGTAGAACCAGTTGATTGCTCGCGCGATATACGGGCGTAAATGACTCAAATGCAGTATGCATATTTCCTTGTGCGGCCCCGGTTTGGAATCCCCATTGTGTTCCTGTCCCGGCTGCATTCGATCCCGGTATATAGAAATTATAACCCTTGTATTCGTTCGCCCATCCAGGGACAGTCACCTGAATCCCATTGGGAAGGTTAGTCCCGTTGATCGTCAGCGCAGTGCTATTGGTTGTTGGGTGCTTGCAGGTGGACGAATTGGGGTGAGCTTTCCCGGAGCAATCATATGCCAGAACAATACCCATCATTGTTCCTGCATCATTGTCCGCTGCCGCGTAATGAAAATTCCATTCCTTCAATGTGGCATAGCGTATCATAGACGCAGGGTTGTCGTCTGGCTGTATTGTTATAAACGAATTTTCGACTTCCATCCCCGTTGGACTACCAATCCCCACCTCTGAATGACCGTAGTTATTCCGGATTGTGTCATATGTTGTGCTGGGGACATCCGTTGAAGACCATGGATGATTATAAGAAGCTCCGTTTAAGACGCCCCATCCGTATACCGATACCGATTTTCCGTCGCTCGACACCTCACCGGTCGTCAAGGCAGCATAGTAATTCGCAATATCAAGCGGTTGCCCGTCCACGTATCCATGCTGAGGGATATTTGGGTCTATGGAGTTGGTCGTTACATACATATTGGGGTGAATGCGGGCCATTTGAGACTTGTTTAATGGGACACATGTTCCTACGGCCGTAGGGCCGCACCCAGGCATATATATGTGCGTAGAGTCGTAAGTTACGTTTTCAAGTAGTATTACTGGATCGATGCTCCCCCCTGTATTAGAATAAATCGCGCTATCGAAAGACGGTAATTTCGGAATTTGTGTGGGGTCAGATAGTGAACCACTGATTGGCGCTCGACTACTCATAACGGGATATAATGTCTGCGCTACACAGACCAGGCACCCCAGATCGATCGGCCCATCCATAACCCCCCGCAGTACAACAGATGAACCTGTGCCGTATGAATCCGTGGCAATCCCAGTTACAGATGCCGCCGCGCCCGCTCTTTGTGCACCTATCCAAAAAGCATGGGGATTGACCCATGGATCACTATCCTGCCCCGGGAGCTTGTAGGATGCCTGTAAGCCACCTTCCGAAAGAACAGGAGCCGCACTGCCGTCACTTGATAAACCCGCGACCTTGGCCCGGAGAACGGTCGAGTTAATGTTTGAGGTAACACTCCCACTACCATCCAGCCCGGCCACACCACCAGCAGCCCCAACCCTCGACGCTGCCACCAGCTTGTCTGGCAGGCTGACCACTCCTGTCTGCACCGTTGTGCCGATCATCGCGATGGCGGCATCTGGCGCCATGGAGACAGAGCCCGTGCCGGATGGAGGCGATGCATACCCCCAGCCCTGATTATCCAGCGACACTGACTGAACACCCCAGGACAGATTGAGCTTGGGCGGCGTGCATGCGGTTTCTGCAGCGGTGACTGAAACAGGATTGGCAGGAACCGCACCAACAGCTGCTGAACCGCCATTGACGATGCTGACTGTCGCTCCAGCCAGACCGTTTCCATCCGAAACGAGGATCTGCGTTCCCGTGGCCGTGACAGTAAAGACATCACCAGCCGAACAGCCACTTCCCGCCACAGCCACCCTGGCTGAAACCGCCGTAAAATTCGTCACACTGACAGCAGCAGCTTCGCCCGTCGGGTTGCTTGCCATCGTGATTTTCACAGGCAGATCACCAGGTGCATATGCTCCGGGTTTCGTAATCGACACATTGGTGACCATACCTCCCAGAATCTCAGGATTCTTCAGAGACCCTGCATAGGACTGATCAGCATCGAGAGCGGCAACGCCATTGGCAGCGCCGACTTTTGCGCTCTGCACGGCGGATGAGGCCAGAGAGGATGCCGTTGTCAGCTTTTCCCCCTGAGCTGTCACCGTGCCCTGCAAGTTCGTGACGCCGTTTTCCACGGTTTTCAGCCGGGCAACGGCCTGCGCTCCGGTGGTGTCACTATCCAGCTGGGCCGAAGACGCATCCCCGGCAACAGGCGCAATCACCCGCCCATTATTGTCCAGGGCGGCCACACCGCCAGCAGACCCCACCTTCGAAACCGGAACGGCAGAGGCCGCAAGCGTCTGTGCCGCCGCAGCTGCTGCCGCATTGCTCTGCTCGGCCGCCTTTGCCCGCATGGCTTCTGTTGTGACCGCACTGGCTGCACCGGATGCTATCGTTGTGGCTGTTGTCAGTTTTCCCGCATGGTCCGCCACGGCATTCTGCAGGCCAGTCACACCGCTTTCCACGGTCTTCAGTCGGGCAACGGCCTGCGCTCCTGTGGTGTCACTGTCCAGCTGGGCCGAAGACGCATCCCCGGCAACAGGTGCAATCACCCGTCCATTATTGTCCAGGGCGGCCACACCGCCGGCAGATCCAACCTTCGAAACCAGAACGGCTGAGGCCGCAAGCGTCTGTGCCGCCGCAGCAGCTGCCGCATTGCTCTGCTCGGCCGCCTTGGCCCGCGCGGCTTCTGTTGTGACTGCACTGGCAGCACCGGATGCAATCGTTGTGGCCGCTGTCAGCTTTCCCGCATGGTCCGCCACAGTATTCTGCAAACCAGTAACACCACTCTCCACGGTCTTCAGCCGGGCAACCGCTTGCGCTCCGGTGGTGTCACTATCCAGCTGGGCCGAAGACGCGTCTCCAGCAACAGGCGCAATCACCCGTCCACTATTGTCCAGGGCCGCCACACCGCCCGCAGACCCCACCTTCGAAACCGGAACGGCAGAGGCCGCGAGCGTCTGTGCCGCCGCCGCAGCTGCCGCATTGCTCTGCTCGGCCGCCTTGGCCCGCGTGGCTTCTGTTGTGACTGCACTGGCAGCACCGGATGCAATCGTTGTGGCCGTTGTCAGTTTTCCCGCATGGTCCGCCACGGTATTCTGCAGGCCAGTCACACCGCTTTCCACGGTCTTCAGTCGGGCAACAGCCTGCGCTCCGGTGGTATCACTGTCCAGCTGGGCCGAAGATGCATCGCCAGCAACCGGAGCCGTGACTCTTCCGGCATTATCAAGACTGGCGACACCACCGGCAGTCCCGACCTTTGATGCCGGGATCGCAGATGTTGCCAGAGAGGATGCTGCCGATATCTTCTGGCTCTGGTCTGCCACAGTCCCCTGCAGGGCAGTGACTGCACTTTCAGCGGCTTTCAGCCGGGAAGCAGCCTGCGCTCCACTCGTATTGCTATCGAGCTGTGCCGCAGATGCATCCCCCGCAACCGGCGCGGTCACCCGACCCAGAATGTCGAGGGCAGCCACACCCCCCGCCACACCGACATGTGCGACAGGAACAGCAGAGGCGGCCAAGGTCTGGGCAGCAGCTGCCGTGGCCGTCGCTGAATTGACAGCATCTCCCAACGTTTTGGAGCCCAGTTGAGCATTGCTCAGATCTCCGGAAACCGGGGCAACCAGTTTCCCGTTGGCAACCAGAGACGACAGAGGCACGCCATTAACCTGCGTTTTCCCATCAATATTGGAAAAATGAGCAGTTCCATCAGGGGAAATTTTATAGGATGGATCTGCGCCAGGCGCGCTGATTCCACCGCCACGCGACATGACAGGCTGTGCATGCGCCACACTGAACATGCAGATGGGAATCAGGGAAAGAAACAGCTTTTTCATCATGCCACCTGCACAGGTCCGGAACCGTTGAGATACAGTTCACCACTGCCGGAAACCGGCTCGTATCCATCCGTTGTATCCGGAAGCGCTGTCAGGCAGGTCAGATTTCCATCCTGACTGACACCGAGACGGGGCTTTCCTCCCAGAACCAGCGCTCCTTCCTCATCCAGAACAGCAAGGTTCGCACCACCAAGGGCGGAAGCTATGGCTTCAGCCAGACCAGGCACCGCCTTCTCCGTTCCATCAGAAAATGTGAAAAGCAGGTTTCCTGCCACCTTATCAAAGCTGATCCCGGAGATCCCGGGCGGCGCCGGCGGTGTCTGGCCGGGGAAAACATTCACACTGACCGGAACGTTCGATAGGTCACTCATGAGGATGCTCCTTCACGGGTCACGGACTCACTGACGCTGACAATAAAGGTTCTGGTCATCTGGATGAGCCCATCCTGACGGACAATGCGGATGTCGCAGAACAGACGCCCTACAGGCCAGTCAGACGTCGATCCGGCGAAGCCTGCATTCACACGCCCCATGACGCCTGAAACAGGCGCGCAATCCAGTTCGGCAACCAGATTATCCAGTCCGTCACGCAACTGGCTGCCCAGTGTGTAATTAGAAAGATCAACCGCAGCCCCAGATGAATCCTCAAAGGCGCAGGATAGGAGAAATGACATGCCGCGCTTGAAGGGGAGAACAGGCGTGGTCATGATGCCTGATCCACCCAGGCTGGCATCCCGCTCGCATCGACCCCGCGCTGCTTCCCGTCAGGAGGACTGGTCAGGGCATAGGACTGGAATACATCATCTGAAATACCGATGGCATCAGTCGGCCATGTCTTCATGGCATCATAGGAACTCTTGAGCGACATCGGATAAAATGAAAGCGTCGATGCGGACCAGAAATAGTTATATGTCTCGTCGGCCATGTCAGAATCCAATCGCAAACCAGAGAATGGCAATGCCGCTGGTGAGTGAAAAAGTGTGGTCGGTATTGTTGAAGATGAGGGTTTTAAGAGTCATTGCTGATGTCCCTCGGGCGAGAGAGCCGGTGGCCGACACATTGCCCTGACTCCACTGGTCTCCAGCATCGCCCTCATTGCCATGCGCAAAGATGCAGGCACCTGGGAAAGCAATCGGGAAATAAACGGTTGTCAGGCCATTATTGCCGGAAGCTGTTGTTCCATACTGCAGGATCAGGCCACCTGGGAGTTCACAATATCCCGGAGATGAGTTTGAAATATTCAGCCCGGTGCCAGCTTTCAGGCTGGACAATGCAAAGGCTTTCGCCGCCGCCAGAGCCGCCGAAATTGCAGTCGTCCGATTTGTGACTTCATTATTGATGTTAGTCTGAAGTCCGCTTTCCGCTCCTTGCGCCCGTGAGGCTTCACTGGAAATACTGTTGCTCAGGCCACTCTCGGCACTCTTGGCCCGTGTCACCTCGGAATTCAGAGATGCCTGCAGATCTCCTTCCGCCAGCTGTGCGCGGCTGATTTCGTTCGTGATCCGTGTCAGCAGGGAGCTTTCCGAATTCTCCGCCCTGACAGTCTCTTCCGCAACAACCTTTTCAATCGCCTGCCACAGAAGGGTCTGATCTGATCCGCTCAGGGAAAGTCCTGAGTTGAGAATGACATTGCATATCTCATTCACCAGACCATTGAGATCATCAGCCGTGATCTCGGTCCCTTCCACACCATTCGCATCATCACGATTGATGAACTGACGCCGCCCTTTGCTGTCGGTGACATATCCAGGAGCGCTTGTGTAATCCATCAGGACCCGTCCGCGTATTTGAAAATAAGAGTGAGATCGGGCGGATTATTCCGCATGAACGGACACTCCAGCCCCGTGTTTCGGTCAGGCAGCGTCACAACCCAAACAAAGCGCAGCTTCCATGTGCCGCATCGCACGCCACCACAGCGGGCAACACCGCAGACCGGAGGTTCCGGCTCCTCGATTGAAATCGAAACCCCGTTTTTCGCTGCCAGAGTCTGGAAAAAATCCCAGGACACTCCGGCATTTCCAATCCAGCGGTCATTATCAAACGCCTGCCGCTCGGCCAGAGACATCAGGGCCGGGTCTTTCCCGCACGGATCGTTGCCGAGAACCGCTTCATAATCTTCCAGGAGCAACGTGGAATTCGACGGATTGATCTCATTCGCCATGGCCGCGATGTCAGCTTCAACAGCCGCAATGCTCACCGCGAAGGGCCAGATCAGGGATGCCAGATTGCTGTCCGGACGGCGTGCCCAGACCCATCCAGGAGGAAAAAGCTGCTCCAGCCATTCCGTCCGGATCTGTTCGGCCGTGCGCGGAGAGAGAGCCGCTGGAAGTGCAACACTCATGAGGACGCCAGCCATGTAATATTGCCCAGATTGGCCAGCTGATTCTGCTGAAGGGCAACCGGCTGCAACGGAACGGACAGTTCAAAATCCGTCACGGACGAAACGCCGGCAATGGCGGAGTCAATTGTCGAGGGAGACAGCGTGGCACCAATCCCTGTGCCCGCGAACCATGAGGTCAGCGCCGCTGTGACAGCAGATCTGTTGGCATCCGTGTCCGGCGCGATCGACAGACTGATGGACTGCGTGACGATCTGCACGCCGACAACCGTTGCATTTGCCCGCACGACACGCCGGCTGGCATCGGAAATATATGTCTGGATCGTCGCAAGCTGCGCAGGTGTCGGTGCAACCCGACCAGACATCGCAACAATGATGCCCACAGACCCGATACCCAACCAGCCGCCAACAACATTGACCAGATCAGCGCCAGCGTTTTTCGCCCAGCGCGTATAATCGCTCGGCGTTCCTCCGCCTGGCGCATTACGGATATTTTCCAGAATGCGGGCACGCCATGTGGCGACGTCCTCAATGGCAGCCCCACCGACCAGACCATTTCCATCCGTCACGACCTGACTGACGCCAGCAGGAGCAGACACAAAGGTCAGGGCAACTCCGGCAGCAACGTTGCCACCTGTCCCGACCGTTGTCGCCCGCACCGGAACGGATGTGGTTGTTCCTGCCGCCAGTGTCGTTTCAGCAGAAACTGCCCAGGACACGGAACCATCAATTGTCAGCGTGCGCCCCTCAGGCAGGACTGAGGACACCGATGTCGTGACCAGAATATTCCCGACAGCGGCCTGAGCCGGGATACGCGGCGTTTTCCATTCCTGCGCATGCATGGGCAGCAGACCGGTTTCCGTTGCCGTACTGACCATCATCTCCAGCTGGAAATCACGCCAGTAACGGTAAACCTCGGAGAGGGCCATCGCATGCACGACGGACAAGACCTGCTCCGGCGATCCGGGCGCATTGGCATCCAGCGTGACGGATGAACCATCTTCTGCCGTAAAGGTGCGTGACAGTAATGCAGCCGCAAATCTCTGCGCCAGCTCTGAAACCGTAGGAATCGCGGCGGTCATTGCGTGCTGACCCCCGTGCTGATGGAGACGGTCCCATCTGTTACCGTCACCTGAAGCTGCCCCGGCGCACGCCAGACAGCACCTTTCTGGAGGGAAATATCACGCCATGCCTCGACAGGAGCGACCGCTTCTGCGGCATAGCCTATGGCGTTGATCCTGGTCTCCTCATCGGCCTTGCCGCGCTCCAGCAGCCAGAGACGTGATCCCATCCGCTGATCCTGAGGCAGAACGCAGTCTCCGGGCCATCCCCGACGTGCCAGAATCCCACCGGACTGAGCCGGGAGCAGGGCAATATCGTTCGGAAGGGCGTCCGTGCTGTCCGCACGACGATTGCTGCCCAGCTGGACCAGCAGCATTGTCGCGGTCGTCACATCGAGCGCCAGACGTCCGCGTCCGTTTCCCGCGGATCGGATCACCAGATCGCAAGCCCCGGACAGATCCGGGCGTATCATCAGGGTAACGGGTGAGGCCATGCCGTATGAATGACACGGCAGGCATATCGTTTGAGTGGAAGAAGCCTATCTCACACAGGCTGTCCGGACTGGTCCGTGCCAGCCTTCACACCGGAATGTTCATGACTTTTCAGGGAAACAGAGCTGGCTTTCACATCATCATCCGAGGAAATGATGCCCGTCGCATGCAACGCTCCCGTGATCGTCACCCCGCCAGCATCGACAGACACAATCTGGGTGCCGCCGATACGGATATTGAAGACGGTATGTGCATCCACCTGAACAATTTTGCCATCGCGAAAATACACCGCTTGTCCGACAGCATCGTAGATACAAGTCTCACCTTCCGCCAGCCCCGACATGCGTGAAACCGACGGGTTGGACGGGGGCAGCGCGATGGGGTCGGAATGGTCCGCACCGGAGGAAACCAGATGCGTGACCGCGCCATCATGCGGCACATGGGACGCAAAGCCGAAAGGATAATGGACCGGAATTTTCGTTCGCGTCCGGCCGTAATGAGTGTCGATATCGACAGTCTGCTCATCTCCGTCATCCGCAACAGACCTGATGACGCCACGTGAGATATGCCCACGCAGGGCCATCCACAGATCCTGAAGCCCTTTCATGACCGTGAACCATCCCAGCCACTAATGTGGCCGGATTTCCTGCGCCCGGGCTTCTGACCAGCAGCATCCTCCTTGATGTCAAAAGCATCTGTGGACACCAGGGAAAGTCGCGTCCTGTAACCCTGATCATCCGCAACCCATGTTACGGCAGCAATCAGCATATCCCCGTAAATGCCGGAATACTCATCCGTGACCGCCACCAGAGTATTCGGTTTCCAGAGTTCATCATTCGTTGTCAGACCGGGAACCGTATAAACCCGCGCAGTCCCGTGCGCCCGCGTGGTCCGCATTCTCCAGCCGGCCTGATCCTGCAACGTCCAAGGCGCGGAGGGAGATGACCTGTGCTTTGAGGGCTTCCGTTTTTTGCTGCGTGCTGATGCATGATAGGCCGTGGGGTTCAGCCCCTGTGATTTCAGATATCCTGCCACATCCGCATCCAGAGGCGGGTTTCCTGCATTCTGTGTGGTCTCTGATCCTCCTGACTGCGTCGCCGCCAGCCAGACACGTGGCCGATAACGTGGAACGGATGGATCAACTGCATGTCCGTAACGGACCACGGATCTCGATTCCTGCTCGGAAAAAGAAATGCCACCAGCAGACAGAGGCGCATCGGCAGGAGCGCCGCCAGCTTTGAGCGTTCCTGAAGAGGGTCTCAGGACACTCCTGAATGCACCTTTGACCCAGATATCCGAATAATGGTCCTGGACGGAAATCCGCGCTTCGATGCTCTGGACATTGCCCGGGAATGTCAGGCTTCCAGGCGCACGCGTGACCCCGGCCTGTGTCAGCCGGATGCCGCCGACACCATCTGAAACTACAAGAACACCACGCTGACGCGACAGTTTTTCTATGGTGGACATGACGGGTTCGACATCCAGCGCAACCAGCGTGAAGGGGGCTCCCGTATCAACATCACTGTCGATCGACAGGCCAAACGGCTTCACGAGCGACCCGATGACATCCATCAGATGAATCTGCCGATATTCAGCAGGCCCTACGGGATTGCCGGTGCAATCCACAAGATCTCCGGCACGATCACGGCCTGAGGCAACGCCTGACGCATGCCCATCCTCGACGCGCAGATCGATATCATCGACCCATCCCCGGAAAACGACAGTTTCATGCACCCGGATTTCAACATCCATATGCTCGCGGATCAGCGTGGCGCTGCTTCCGGATGAAAAGCCGGCAGCATCATCCCTGGCTGCATCATCAATCTCGACACGGAAAACACCACAGATATCCGCCAGGTCGCGCCCGCATTCCAGCGACGTCCAGTTCGTGACTTCACTGCCGCCTATGAAAATCCGCATCGGACGGGTAGCCGTCGCATGCAGTGAGGTCTCACTCATGCAACAGGCTCCAGAACATCGACATCTCCGGGACCGACCCGCCCGGGGTGGCGGATGTCATTGCGTGAAATCAGGTCATCCCATGTTGATTCGACGTCGGAGACATTGTCTCCCGCAACGGCATAGGCGATCTGCCAGGCACTCATCTGGCGATGCGTCTGTAGCGTCAGCAGCGCAGGCAGACGTCCGATTCTGGCATTGATATCGGCAACCAGCGCCGACCGCATGTCTCCGACAGACGAAGCAAGCCCCGCTACAGGAATACTCAGCCCCGCTGACGTGATGGCATCGATATCCGATGAAATGGCGTCAATGGCCGTCAGCATCCTGTCGCGGCCGGCTTCCGCGTCCACCTGGCTGCTCCATGTCACAGATGACTGGGCCGCAATGGCCTGCACGACTGTCAGGGTGCGGGCGGCAAGCGCCGTGGCCAGAGTAGATTCCGGGGATAGAGATGATGGCAGATATTGTGTTGCCAGCGACCCGGATTGATCAGCTGCTGACAGCAGCATGGTGGTTGCTGCAGACGGATCGACATCATCTGTCGTATCGCCTGTGACCAGCTGGGCCGGAGCAACTGCGGACTGGGCAACCGGCGTGACAGCGGCGACGAGAGCCGCAGGAACTGCGCTCAGAGCTGTCACCAGTGAATTTGCCCAGGCACCATCCGTATTGCTGGTCGGAAGCGCCACGCCAGCGTTCAGGGAGGCGAGCGCATCGGATGTCGCCGTCTGCGTTGCCACTGGCGCGGAGCCTGTCAGGGATGACCAGATTCCTCCAACCGAAGACACAACGGAACTGACGGCTGAGGCCATCACGACAGGAACGGAAAGAGGCGACAGAACCGATTGCATCATCAATGTCGCCTGATCGACGACACTGTCTGCTCTTGTGAACAGGGTCGTCAGTGTATCCGTAACTGTCGAAAACAGACCTGATGATGAGGTCTGCACGGGCTCCCGGATGAAAACCGCCTCAAAACGGGCCAGACGGATTTCCTGATCTGAAAACGAAATCGTTCCTGGCTGTAGAAGACGGCAACGCAGGCTGCCCCACCAGGGATGAATCAGGGTGGCAGCCCCCGGTTTCATCAGGGCTTCGCGCATCCTCTGCGCACGGATGACATAATCATCCCCGACGATCAGCCCGAAAACACGGATCTGACCATCCAGCTTTCCAAAATCCTGAACACGCCAGACATCGATACCCGGGAAGAAAATCTGGGCGATGCGACGTCCGGCCAGATCCTGACTGGACGGCATGAAAAACGTCACGCCACGCCAGCTGGCGGTGGAGAGGATAGATCCGAGAGGAGAGGCCAGAATACCGGTGACCAGATCGCTGTCGATCAGTGTCCCTGCGCCGCTCATGGACGCGACACCATCCGGCCGGCATCAGGCCGTGTGCTGACTGTGCCTTTCGTTCCATTGGTCTGATGCACACGCAATCCGGGATCGTGGGACACATGCAGATCAATTCTCTGGGGAGCATGTCCTGCGGCAGAGACGCCCGCATGCGCACCCTGCAGGCGCGGCGTCCAGTCATGCTGGAACAGAAGCGCCATCGGTGAATTGGCAAAGACGCGTTCCAGTCCTTCCCAGACCGACTTCAGACCATCGAACATGTGAGAAAACTGGTCACTCACAAAAGATGAAATGGTTTTCGCCCAGCCGCTCATCCACGTGCCAAAGCCGCCGAAATACGCCTTCAGACTATCCCATTTGGTATAGACCAGAGCAATAGCTCCAAGGGCAGCCACAACACCAAGGGCAACCCATCCAACAGGCCCCATGGCTACAACCAGACCGCCAAGCGAAGCAATCAACCTTACGACCTTGATCGCACTGAATGCAGCTCTCATTAGTCGCCATCCTGCGACCACAGGTTTAGTGACAGCGCCGAGAGCGCCCAACACCGTCGTCAGAGCAAGAACAGCGCCGACACTTCCTGTAATTACGGAGGTGGAACCCGGAATATGTTTATCGAGCCAGTCGAAAACATCACTCAGACCATTCAGGGCCACAGTGCCGGCATTGATGGTCGGAACAAAGCTGGTGCCGACCCGACGCTCCATCTGCGTCAGAGCATCCTCAAAGAGATGTAGTCGGATCAGGGTTGACTGAGAGCCTGTATCAAAATCCTGCTGGATCATTTTTGGTGATGTTCCAGAAATCCTGTCTCTGATGACATTCAATTGCCCCCATTGCCGGGACATCGCTGCGACTGCACTCTGATCCATCTCATTGGCGAAAAGCTCGTTGATGACGTGGTTGCGCCGATCGCTATCTTTGATATTGGCGATCATGCCCATCACGGCCATAACGGGATCATGACCCTGATACTTTTCAGCATTCATGAATTTTTCGACGTCAAGACCAAGAAACTTACCAAAACGCATGCGGCCGTGCTGTGTGGTCAGAGTTTGCATGAAGGCTCGGAAATCTGCTGTCGCAGATCCTTCCGAACCGACGTTCTTTCGGATCAGAGCCATCATGGCGCCGATATCAGCAACTCCCTGCATTCCGCTCACACCCAGATGCGCAGCCTGCGCAGCCACGGCAGGGAAAAGAGGTGCGAGTTGTTCCATCGGAAGCGCTGATTCCTTGCCAACACGCGCAATCATGGCAAGGGCTGTCGGAAGCTGCCCTGACGAAACTCCCAGATTCTGGTTCAGCGCGAATGCCGTTTTCGCAACCGCCTCAGGATCGGCATTATAGGCCGTCGAAATTCTGGCGACCGTCGGCATGAATGCCTGCAGCTGGGGAAGATTATACCCCTCCTGACTGAGAAACGTTTCCGCATTGACCAGATCGCCTGATTTCTGACCAGTCCTGCGTGCCAGATCATTGATCTGCTGCCCCAGACGCTGGGCCAGAATCTTATTGGCATTGCCTTCAACGCCCAGGGTAATGCCGATATGGGTCAGCGCATTATCATATTCTGCGGCAGCTCGGACTGGAGCAATCAGCCCGAAGCCGGCTGCGGCGGCACCGAAGGCATCTCCGATCCCGGAATTGACGCTGTCCCGGAAATGACCAGCTGCACCCATCAATGTATTGGGAGTGCCGCTGCCCAGACCCGAGCGGGCAAGATTGCCCGACCAACTCTCATGCAGACGGTTCATGGCACCGACAGCCTGCATCACGCCGGCCTGTGCCTCTTCTCCCATGGTCTGGAAACTTTTCCCCGCCTCGGCGGCAAGACCGCCTGTTGAGGAGAGGGATTTATCGAGTTCGGAAACACCGGTGGCAGCGGCCCCGGTTGCGCTGCGCGTCTCTTCCAGCGCCCTGTTCAGCGATGTGACGCCGGATGTGGCGCGTGCAACAGGCTCAAGAAGATCGCTGAACGGATCTGTCGTGCGACGCAGATCCCCCAGAACCTGCTCGATCCTGCCAAGGATGTTCTGGACACTCTCCAGAGGGCTGAGAGAGCCAACCTGGAAATCAAGTTCAAATTTGGCCCGCAGATCATTCATGTTGCTGCCTGTATGGCCTCCTGACGTTTCTTCGCCAGTTCAGATGCCGCATATGCCCAGAACGCCAGATCCTCATGCGGCATATTCAGAAGCTCGCTGGCCGAGAAATTCAGCTCGCTGGCGAGACCTGCGAGGAGGACAGGCCAGTCAGCGGGCCATTCTGCAAAAAATACCCGGCACCCCGGCTCAGATTCAGAATGTCCAGACCATCCAGCTTTTCATAGAAAGCATCCCCTTTCGGACCGACAAGACCGATCGCGCCCAGAATGAGAGCCTTCGAGCGATCACCGTCTTTAGGCTGGTTCATCATGTTGACCATGGCGCGTCCACGCAAACGGTTCAGCGTCACGGATGACTGCCCATCAACCGGATAATTCAGGGTCGCCAGAATCGATCCATCCGACTGCAGAACGCAGCATTCCGGAAGTTTATTATCCTTCGCGCTGACAGCATCCGCGCTCTGATCCGTATCCGTCGCGCCATCCGCCAGAATTTCAACCTGTGCATTCACGATACCGTCTCCTCATAACTGTCCATGACCCATGTCACCTGCAATTCTCCGCCATTATCCTTCATGGAAGGCGCTTCGGTGATGCAGGCATTTGGAAAAACCCATGCCTGACCGGTATCGGCCCGAACCTGAAGCTCCTTCTCATCACCAGGACTGAAGGTCGCGAGGGACATGTTCGTTTCCAGAACCAGCGTGGCCTGAACCTGACCTGGCTGGAAACTGCGCACGCGCACCGTGCGTGTTCCGACAGGCCGCGCCTCATTCTTCAGTGCCGGCAATTTCAACGACGTGCCCGGACGCACATCGTATTTCGTGCCATCCCACCAGAGTTCAATAATACCAACAGCTGTGGCCATTTCAGGACTCCAGGACGATCTGTGTTGCAAGGACGATCAGATTGCCGACGATCTGGATCGGCATGCGTCCGTTCAGACGATTGCGATCAGAAGGATCACGGGCAAAACTGCAACTCTTCGCAAGGATAGTCGTGTTTTCAATCCAGCCCTGCTGCTCATAAAGTTTGGCACGACCAATCCATGACTGCTGCATGACTGAGGGAGACACGATCCCGCCGCCGATGCTCGCGACAGGTGACCCGTCATCGACCAGCTTGGCGCGTGGATAGGTCGCCTGCACGTAGCTGTTGAAATCATAGCGGACACGGGTTGCCGTTTTCGGGATGGTGATGTCATGCCACGCTGTGGATGCATTGCCGTTCTCGTCGGTTTTCCGTGTGGTAACGGCTCGTTCTATGGTCACCGTGCCATCCTGGCCAACCAGGAAGGTGGAAATGCCATTCAGCAGCAGAATGTTCCGCATCGTATCGTCATACTGATCGGAATCATCCGGCCCCAGACCAGACAGGGCCGTCAGTTCCAGCGTGCGCAGCTGACGTGCCGGATCCGTGTTCAGAGCGGCCGAGGCAACAGCGGCAAAACTCGCCGCAGCAACAGCAGGTTCCCAGCGGGCCTTCTGTGCGCTCAGAACCGTCAGGAACTGGTTGTCGAGCGTATCGGCAACGGAAAGCGCCTGACCATATGTGTTGCTTAGCGCCACGTAACAATGGGCATCCAGCTTGGCCATCGCGTTGTAACGGCGCTTCATCTCGGTGCCGAGCACCGTCAGATTGGCACCGTCATTCATGCAACTGATGATATCCGTATACCAGGTGGACGCGGTCAGTTGCAGTGCAGATGTAACATCCGGAGACCCCACACCCGCCGCCTGCATCGCAACAGTGAGCGTCACACCCGCTGTCACGTCATAGGACAGCTGGCTGGCGCGGACATCCATATCCGCTGTCCATGCCCCTTTCTCATAACTGGTAAGGGTAATCACGCCACTGGTGGCATCCGCTCCAGCTGAAAAACCGCTGGCTGTCTGAAGATCGGATGTGAAAGCAGAGATAAAGGCTGCACCGAACTGGGCAGCATTCATCCCCGCCGTCACGGTTACGGGCACACGCTGCCCATTGACCACAAGAGCAAGCTGCCCACTGGAAGCGCCCGCAGCAAAGACTGGGGTAACGGTCCATGTCGTTGCCGTCGCGCCATCCGCCGGCTGCAACATGACCAGATCCAGTTGTGTGTAAGGCGCATCCGTGGCGAATGCGGCGACAGCGCGAGCCGTCATCGTGTTCGCGCCGGCCAATGTCTTGGCCCGACTGGCGGTAATGCTGCGGTAGACAACACCGCTGCTGCCTGACCCTGCGCCCAGAACCCCGATGATAAGGGCCTTCAGAGGCATCACCCGCAACGATGAAAGCAGTGTGCCGGTGGTGATCTCGGCATAGGCCCCTGGAACCTGCAGGTTCGCCGGGATCTGCTCGAACGAAAATGTCTCGCTCATTTCGTGTCACTCCCCGCCGGTTTCACGACGGCCTTCGTTTCTGGAACCGGCACGATGTCGCCACTCCGGATCATGGCGGCCCAGAAAAAATCACGTTCATTGATCTCGAACGGTTTCGTTCCGACCGGCTGCCCCAATTGATTGCGGACCAGACGGCCTTCTGCCTGTTTCACACGCATGTCAGTCTCCTCTGACGTTCAGAATTGCCGGCGGCTGTTCATCACTGTTCACGGTCCATGTCTCTGAAAGTCTCAGGAAATCGTCCATCTGCGCACGCATGCGGTCATCATCGAGAGAGACATTCGAAATGGTCAGGGTGAACGCCGCAATTGCGCAGTCTTCTTCAATCCAGTCCGCCAGACCTTCCGGAAGATCCGTGGCTGAAAGAATGGCGGTCCCGGCACCCTCAACATGATATCCATGCAGGAAACCGGCCATGATCGTGAACAGTCCCATCGTTCCGACGCCACGCAGTTGCGAAGTGCCGAAATAGAGATCCTCGGGACGCTGGTGCCGCACGATACCGTAAACCTGAAACACCAGATCACCCCGGAAAACCCGCGCCGGGCGGACTTCAGGCTTCCACCCCGACCAGCCCAGTGCGATGGATTGATCCGGAGCAATGATCTTCTGCCAGACAGGTTTGGAAGCGCGTGGCGGCACGACGAAATGGCGGAATACGTTTTCCGGGAACGCCGTTTTCAGTCGTGCCTGAAGCGCACAGAAGGCATTCTTTATAACGTCGCCATCCCGCAGGAAGGCAGGATACTGGTTTTCGGAAAACTGCATCAGAAGCACCGTGATGCTGAAAGACCCGGACGACGTGACGCCACCCGTGACCAGGTATCGGTCTTGTCCACCGTGACCGCGATATCCAGAGTGGCTTTCCCTGAGCCGATATCGGCCAGCCATGCCATCGCATCCTTGCGATCAGCCCGCATCTGGTCCGTGGGAACGACAGTCGATCCAACAGCCAGGGAAAAACGTGCCAGCTTGCAGCAGGCAGCCGTCAGAGCCGGGACCGTTTGCGCAACCGGCGTCACGTAACGCCGGCGCAGGTAACTGTCGATCAGACTGGATGCATCTTCCAGCGCCTGCTGCACCCGTGCCTGATCAATCTGGCCCAGTGGCGCATCACGCGACACGTTGACCGCGACCAGATCATCCTGACCATATCGCGAGACCAGGTCGGCAAGGGTTGCATAAGCCGCCATCAGGAAACCCGAATGATCTCAAGTTCGGGAGAACCCGAAATTGCAGTGATCTGCGCTTTCGACAGTTCACCTTCACTCCAGATCTTCAGCGGCGGATGTTCAATGCCGCCACGCCGAAACCCCGGAATGCGGCTGACAACGATCATGCTGCCCGCGCTGACAGAGCGCGGACCTGTTTCATTCAGAATTTCAACAGAAGAAATCGTATCTGTTTCACCAGTCGTGTTTGCTTCATCCGTCATGTCACTCTTCTTCCGTTCCAGAGGTGCTCGCGCCATTTCAGCCTCCTGCTTTCAGTGACAGACGCGGAGCGACCATTAAATCGACAGCGCCTTTCCACGGATTGCTGGTCGTTGCAGTGCCCGCATCAGACGGCACGAATTCGGCGTTCACCAGAAGACGGCCCGCACTTTCCAGATTGGTTGGAACCACCAGAAGGTTCGGTCTGATTCCATAAGGTGCGCCATCCTTGCGGCACTGGGCCGCAAACGCAGTCAATGCTGCCTGAAACGATGTTGCATTCAGGGGACGGGTGGAACGGTAAGCCAGCTGATACATGCCCACACCAGCAGCGCAACGCCCGTCAGTGCCCCAGAGGAATTCATTGCCATGGAAGACATTCTCCGATGTGAGCTGGGTCTTTGGCGTGATGTTGAATGGACGCCGCGTCTGGAAAATCATCGGCTTCAGCGGTCGCGTGGTATCAAACAGATACCATGGTGCAACAGCCGCTTCGGTTCCCTGTGGCGTGCCGATATTCGACCAGGATACGGCTTTCCCGGACTCATCATAAGTCTGGTGATCCGTATCAAAGAAATTCTGGCCATCCATACATTTCGTGGATGTCCCCTTCATCAGCATATCAAAGACCAGTTCATCAGGCAGAACTGATGCATTGTAGCCAAGCTGCTCGATAGCCGGGGTCAGAACACCGAACTGATCGTCTTCGAGATCCTCACGGCGGACGCCGATGGTCTGTTCGAATGTTTTGTTGGCAATCCGGAAACCGTCAGCCTTCAGACGCTCGATCTCGCGCTGCCCCACCCATTCACGCAGACCGCCGATTTCAGCGATACGGGGATAGAAATTCTCTCCGGCGGATGATGGCACCACCATGCAGAATTTCTGATACAGGGAGGGCGCAACATTCAGATATTTGTTGAAGGATGTGTTGATACGGGTCGTAAGAGCGGCGATATTGCCTGCGTTGATATCCATGTCGTTTCAGCCTCAGGAAATCAGGACAAAGGCGTTACCCGCCTCATCAAAACCGGCGATCGTGCCCACCTGAAGCCGGGCCGATCCGCCATCAGGGGTCTGTGTCAGGGACACCGTTTCGTCATCAACCGCGTAAACGGCCTTTCCGTAATCCGCCCATGTCGGAGCAGCATCGAACGGAATGGCGAAACAGCCTTTTCGGGGAGAACAGGGCGGGAGATCGCCAATTGCCGGAGCCAGTCCCGATCCACTGTTGTCGATCTGACGATCAGAAAGCCCCACAATGGCTACAGCCGGAGATGCAGGCGTTGCCGTCTGGGGCAACACAAGCGACCCATCCTGACAGACGACGACAATGGATCCGCGATAAAGCTTCACACCATCAGCAACCTGATGCGGAAATTCCGGTCCATGCGGGACACGTTTTTCCAGCAGGACAGCATCCTTTTCGAGCGCCATTATTTTGCCTCCATCAGGCCAAGAGCCTCATCCATCCTTGCAAACAGCACATTCGTCTGCTCCGCCGGAGGAGCCTTCTGCGTATGCAGAACGACACTGCCATCCGGGACATTCTGAAGACCGCTGATGATGGCTTCTGCTTCTTCAGGGGAACGCATGTGCAGCGTGATCAGTGTCTTGCGTAGACCTTCCGGGATGATCCTGGTGCGGCCGGCCTCATCAATGGCAGCCTCAGCCGTGCGTCGGGCAAGCTGATCCTGCAGATCGTTGATCTTGGCCTGCATGGTCGCCACACTCTGCGTATGCATCTCGACCTGGCTGGTGCGGGCCTTGAGGCCGGTAATCACTGCGTCAAGTGAGGGCTTGCCGCTCAGGCCAGCTATCTGGACGGCCTGTGTGCGCAATGAGAGAAAAGAGTCAGCTGTGCCCAGAACATCAGCCTCTGTAGCGCTGGCAGGGAGCCCCAGCCGGCGTGCGATTTCGGCGAGGTCCATCCCCGTCTCCTGAGTATGAAGTGAAGTGAGAGTAAGGTTCGGCGCATTCGTCAGGCTGGCGCGGACAATCTGCCCGACAACACCATCCCGCGCCGCGAAGGCGGGAGAAATCCCGCGATAAGAGCGATTGCTGTAAAGTTTCTGTCCAAGGGGGGTCCAGTCCACACGCCCCCACATGCCATCCTCACGGTTCTGCAGCTCGGTGATCCACCCTGCCGCCGGGGCCGAACCACCGGAAACCAGAGCGTGGTCCGTGGCATGATTTTCATCCAGGACAAGATTGCCGCCCTGCATCGAATGACGGATCAGCGCATCGGCGTTCTCCACATGATAGGGGCCGCGTCCATCCACCCCACGAAATTCTCCGGCCGGAAGCAGGTGAATCCATTCAGGTGGTGTATCGCCAGTCGGAACCGGCAGAGCGGTATGGAAATGCAGCAGAGTCATCAGACGCATGTTCTGCCATCCGGCAGGAACGGAAATAATGCGGTCCGGTTATCTCATGAGAACAGCATCATCAGGATGGTCTGGAAAATCGCGCCGGAAGGCATCGTTCTGGCCTGAGGGGTATAACCGGACCCGAAGCATCCGAAAACCGCTCCTGCCCCCTCTTAAAGTCTCTTAATGATGCTCTTAAAGCATAACAGCCTCTGCCGTCAGCTTCCACGCATCGCATGGGAGAGAAAATCTTCCAGTCCCTCAATCACAACCTGGAGGTCCTCATCCGTGAAGCCCAGATAGGGACGCGCCGGTATCTTCACTGACTTCACACGGAAAAGCTGTCCACCCATATGAAAGACAAGGCGTCCGGTCGGTGTTTTGGGACGAATGATTCCGCCAAACTGATGAATGGCACCATAAGGCATATTCGTGCCCCAGATGAGTCTGTTGCCCTGGACCTTGGATGTCAGGCTTCCCATCAGTCCAAACGCCATACCTTTATTGATCAGAATGCCAGAGCCTGTCTTCTCGCTGGCATAGAGGGGATTCAGAGGTGCGTAACTGCTCCACAGAACGCCTCTGGGATCGATGCCCGCCTTCATGCGCCGCTGTGTATTCCTGACGATCGCCGGACCAATGCCGGCAAGCACGGCAGATGGATCCGCGCCAAGAGCCCCGATACGTTTCAGACTATCCTGTATCGGAACCAGAGATCCACTCAGCTTTATCGTCACGCCAGTCATGACATGATCTCCCGGCTTGTGATAACGTGTTCAAGACGCACGGTGATCAGGCGATATTCTCCCGACCTGAGCACATCCATCGGGATGGAGCGCAATTGTGGGGTTCCCGGGAGGCCCCACCCGTGCGTCATTTCTCTCCATCATGATTTGCAGCCGCCGCTCTCAGCAGCCTGCTGACTTCCGCTTCCGAAATCGCATGCATGGACAGCAGCCAGTTTTCAGAACTGTCCTGCGTCGTCTTCAGCGCGAGACGATAGAGCTGCTTTCCATTCCGGGAAATCAGCAGGGCACGCCTGGGATGGGTCGGGATCATATGCACAGGATCAGACAACATCTCCGGTAATGCTTCATATTCCGCGCGCGTCAGTTCCGCATGGTGTGTCCGGTTTTTCCTCAGACTGTCATCCGACAGAAGAACACTGTCAGTCCTGCTTCCCAGCTGCTCCCGAACCGCATCAGGCACAGTGCCGGCTTCCACGCTCCCGACAGGGTTATCGAAAAGTTTTCCAATCTCCTCGCGCTGGACGGAATGACGTTCATCCTGCGACAGACGACTGATCATTTTCCCCTGGACGGACGTCACGGGTTTCAATGCGGTTTCTGCCCGTGTCTTTTCTGCTTCCATCCAGACCTTGCCCGGGTTGCTCTGGAAGCCCGGATCGATCCCTGCAGGAATCATTTCCGTTTTCCCGGTTGCCGGGTTGCGCCAGGGTTTCAGGTCCAGAGGCGGAGAGTCACTGACCTGCCAGTTATTGCGCCTCATTTCTCCGCGAGAGACAGGTTCAACCGAACAGTGACAATGCCAGCCATTCGGGGGCCAGTGTGTGCTCCACCAGGGATCGTCAGCAGGCAGGATGATTCCATCCCAGGCGACATGCATGAGACGCGGATGTGGACATGAGTGGTGTCGATAACGGAAATAGGGAAACATCACGAGCGCCTCAGGCGTCGTCATCTGCTTCCATCGTCCTGCCGAATAGGCCGTAGACAGATTCGTCGTATAAATGATCTTTGCCCGCCATCCCGGCGTTCCATTAAAATCCCAGCCACGCCGCTTGACGATACGGTCAAACTCTTTCCGGAAATCACCGAGGGTCATTCCTTCAGAAATCGCCCGTCCAACGGCCTTGCGGAAATCATTCAGCAACGCATCGGATGCAGCTCCTGCGACCGAAAATCCCGTGGCGTGAACATGGGCTTCCAGTTCACCCCATTTCTGGGTCGGCATATTGATTTTCTGGCGGAAGAACCTGATGGCATCAGACGGAGCCAGCTTCGTCGCCTGAATGACTGTATCAGCCACCCATCGCCTCCAGAGCTGACGCTTCGCCAGCCAGTTCCGCAATCAGCATTCCCTGTGTCATGGCCTGCGCAAATGCTTCATCATCCAGATTCAGACGATCCAGACGTGCCTCAAGATCCTCCATGGACGAAGCTGCTTCGAACTCTCTGCGAACCTCTGCCGTCATGCCGGCAAGCGCATCGGCAGCCCGTGACGCCAGCTGCTGCGTCATCAGTTCCACGATCCCCGGTTGCTGCTGCGCATGTTTTTCCAGCAATCTTCCCAGAATGACATGCTGATCGACGTTCCCGTTCTTCCCGACCGTCTGGATGTCCTGCTGTCCTGCCTGTGGTGTGCGTGGATCTGGAGGGTCTGACTGCCCCGGCGCTGCCCGTGTCGGACGCTGTTCCGATGGCAACACATGTGGAGCGGCAGCCGGCTGTGCCTGGGCAGTAATCCCGATCACCTCATCCCCATCCTCAGGAGGCGTCAGGCCAAAACGGTCATACATATCCTGTGACCGCACCTTCCATCCCTGCGGACCCAGCCACTGGATGCCAGAAATCAGCTCCGACAGAGGCGGCTCATCCGGACGTCCAATTGCGATGACAGGGTATTTCCCGCCAGCAGGAACCCCGAACGTCATATCGACCATCCAGCGGACAATCTGGTCATTCACCGTGTGTGACAGGAGTCCCGCATCCCAGCGTTCGATGTCTTCCTGCACCTGCCGGTGAATCACGCCGGATGCATGGGTGCCGCTCCGTGTGTCTGTAGTGCCGGTCTGCCCCAGAACGGCCTTGCTGATCTGTTCGTCAATCCATTTCACACGGCGTTCGTGCAGATCGTTTGCACCAGCTCCGTTTTTCGGTTCGACGAAATCAAATTCCATGCCCTTTGGAATCATGGCCGACAATGCGCCACCAATATCCGTCAGCGCACGCCACAGCGTATCGCGGTCATCACTGGTTGCATCAGGACCAAAACGACCGATCCTGATCGGCATACCGAAATTCTGAACGAAGATGCCCCAGTCACGGACGGTGAAGAACTTGAACATGGAGAACCATGCCACCGCACGCGTCAAACCCGCCTGCAGCGTCAGACCCGACCATGATGGATGCCTGTGAATGGCGGAACTTTTTTCTGGGATGGATGTGAAACCTGTCTCTGCAACCGCGCCTGGAATGCCTGGCGTGAAACTGTCACCCGCATCATCGCGCATCCTGATGGTTTCACCATCCTGCCAGGAAACATCAAACCAGCGTTGAGGCCGGAAGATCAACTTGCGCGGCCAGTAGTCGGCAGCCGCCCGGTTCCATTCAATGGCAGAAACGGAAAAACCCTTGCCGATTGCATCCAGCATGTCGAACAGGGCATGTCTGAGGACACCTGTTTCCACCCACGTCCGTACAAACTCGGCCTGCTTTTTCTGTTCGGGATCACTCCCGGCAGGCGAAACAGTGATGGGCAACTGCGCGACCGTGCGTTTCCGGGTTGATAACACGCCGAGATAATGAAGATCCTTCTGCTCGATCTCCTCACAGGCGCATTGCCAGCCAAGAGAATTTCCCTGAGCAGCATCCGCCAGCAGTGAACCCAGAAGAGCCGGATCAAGTCCGTCGATCGGAACCTGCATAATGGCAGGGCGGGAACCGACAACAGTTGGGCCGTTCAGCGCCGCATCCGGCAGGCGGATCGGCTGGCCATACTGATCGAGAATTGCCATCTCAGCTGTTCTTTCCGATGGTTTTTCCCTGACAGGCACGAACCTGATCGCGTAGACCGCCATAATCCCGGATGAAACGATGCGTTTGAGGCAATACCGACGACGCCAGCTCCTGCCGCAATGTGTTTTCTTCCGCCGATGAATAAGTCACCAGAGACGGACAGAGCATGACCGGATGCTCGCTGCAGGCCGCTGTCAGCAGCCCTGTGCAGAACAGAACGATAAACCCGAAGGTTCCATTCGCCAGGCGCTGATCCAGCTTGGCGTCATCCGGTGCAGCATTCGCCTGCGCCGCCGTCATGGCCGACGCACGTTCTGCAATTTCTTCGCTGTCAGATGTAGCAGTTTCAAGGGCAGCGACTTTCCCGGCTTTCGACGTCGCGTAAAGCGCCCATCCGAACAGTATGGCCCAGAGAACGAAGATCACGGCACTGCAGATCCATGCGATATCGGTCATATCCTGACGCTCCCTCTCAACCCGTAAACAGAGCGCATTCCCATACGCTCACGTGCGATTTCATCTTCGACAGGCCACTGGTTCAGACGTCGCTGGCCACTCATGTCCGGGGCCAGAGGATTGGGCACAGGGATGTATCCATATTCCTCAGGCTCAGCCCGGCTGGCCGCCCATGCCATTGCGATGGCAATCGCGGCATCCCCATGACGTTTTCCATTTTTGTCGGAGGTTCGGCTGTCCGGAACACGTGCGACACCACGGACAATTTTCAGAGCACGGATATCATCATGGATATCCCGATCGGCAGGAATCGTGAGTGTCCCGTCTTCCAGGGCGGCCTTGAATGGCGGCATGTTCTCCCGATACCAGCCTTCGCTGAGCATCACCTCCTCAATACGCGTGCCATAACGCTGGGCAGCGACCTCGGCCAGATATTGACCATTTCCACGCGCATCCATTTTCCCGGCACGAAAACGCGGGATCCGGTCCAGTATCAGGAAGAGGATCTGCTTCTGCTGCTCAAAAGGCACATTGCGCAATTCCAGAACAAAGACTGTCCGACGCAGCAGGCTGCGTTCCAGACTCAGGAACCAGAGGACCGTCAGATCGCCGGTGCGACCGAAATCCTCACCGAAAACATGCGGTGTTTTTGGATCAAGGGATT
Organism: Acetobacter sp.; assembly: GCA_012517935.1. Taxonomy (GTDB): domain Bacteria; phylum Pseudomonadota; class Alphaproteobacteria; order Acetobacterales; family Acetobacteraceae; genus Acetobacter. The sequence goes on from JAAYUA010000232.1 coordinate 25,669, forward strand.
CAATGACATGCAAGATCTGCTCGTCGAAAAACCGACGCGTCTCCGCTTCCCGAATGTTTTCCGGCAGCAACGTGAAATCAGGGTTGCAGGACCATCGAATAACAGGTGCATCGGGAACAGAACGCGCTTCAATCACGGCCAGAGGGATGTATGCGCCCGTGGAGGGTTTCGGGATGCAGAATAGCTCTTCGTCAGCGGCGTCGCCATAAAAGGCGATGATTTCCGCACGCCATATTTCTTCTGCCTCTGGCGACCAGACATCACCTTTGCGCTCACATATCTTTCGAAACAGTCCATCGCGCAAAGCATCATCAAATGTGATCCGTTGCAGCGCATAGGGTTTCCGTCCTGCACGGATATTGGTCACCAGCTCGCAGAACGGGTTGGTATCGCCATTATGCGTCGAAATAATCAGAACCTTGCCGCCCCACATGAGCAGGGCCAGAGCCGCCTTTAACAGTTCTTCAAGGTCATCATGGAAGGCTGCCTCATCAATGATGACCAGTCCCTGCATGCCACGCAGCGCACGCGGCATGGATGGAAGCGCCAGAATCTTGTGACCTGAACCCAGATCAATTCTGAAAACCTTCACATCCTGATCGGGTTTGTCCGGATCACGGAAAAAACTCTCACGCACCTCGGACGCAACGACCTGCATCGCCTCCATATGTTCCGCGCAGTAATCAATGAACTCACGGGCCATTTCCAGATTATAGCCCATATAGAAAACATCCATGCCGCCAGCATCGGATGACATGCCCCCGAAAAGGTCAGCAATGAAGGATGCCGCCCAGGACAGACCCGTCCGGCGTGACTTTTCGACGACCGCGACAGGGTTTTCCAAGGTGAGCTGCATCGTCTTTGACTGATAGGCGAGAAAGATGCCTGCTGGCGCATTCATGGAGATTTCACTCCGAATGCCCCTGCCATAAGGGCGCGGGCCGTTTCAGCACTGATGCCTTTTTTGCGGGCCTCATCCACAACATGTTTTTCAGCCTGCGCCTTAAGGCGTTTCTCAACACGTTCTTCAATCTGTTTCTGATTATCGATATCTGCCTTCGCACTCTTGGTCAGATGATCAAGAGCCTTCGCCAGCAGCATCAGCCCTTCAGGATTGCCCCTGAGTGCAGCAAGTCCCTTTCCATCGGCCTCATCATCCGATGCCAGATTCAGATCGAGAATAGCGGTGTGCAGCAGTTCGATATTCAACTGGGCCGATCGCGAGGCCGGGGCATCACCCAATTGCCTGACCAGCGCCTCAGCCACATTCCGGGAATGCCTCAGCCTTGACGCGATCTTTTCCATGCTCTGCACATGGCGGCCCAAAGCTGAACGGCTGATACCGGTTACATCCAGTTCACGTAATGCAGCCAGAATTTCGTCAATTGTATGCCCGTTCCCGCGCAGGCGACCAATCTCCTCACGGATTTCAGGCTCCAGCTGATCCACGCTCGATGGCCGCGACATCGTTCAGTTCACCGTGGCGCGGGCGACCCCGGCAATCGTCTGCTCTCCATAAACAACACGACGACCCATGTCCGTCAGGACAACCTTCCAGAGATCGCCACCATTGCCCCGTGGCATCTTCTCGATACGCACGCAGCCACGCGCCTGCAGGAATGTCAGATCATCGCGCAGGATATCATGATCGATCTCACGGCCTGTCATGATCACGGCACGCAGAATCACATCCTCATTCAGCATGTGATTGGCCATTTCATTCAGGGATGTCAGAACCTGCTGTCTGCGATCCCCAACAATTCGTTCAACAACACTCATCTCGGACTCCGGTCGATATGCCCGCGCACAATCTCCAGCACGAGCTTCTGTGTGTGGCCGGTCTGCTCCTGAATGCTGATCAATGATGTCCGGATGACATCCAGATCAGCGGACAGGGACTGCTCGACACGGTCCACACGATGGGCAAGGATTTCGTGCCGCCACCACAACACGATCATCATCAGGACGACGAAAACCGCCAGCAGGCCCAGCACGATCCATGTAGCGGGTATCATCGTCCTTTCAGCCTGCGTTAGCTGGCCGAAGTTTCAGTGGTGGTGGAAGAGGTGGTCGTATCGCCGTCCAGCGAAACAAGAATACCAGCCAGATCGGCAATTGCTGCTTTCACGTGTAGAACGATTGCATCTTCAGTCGGGACTTTCAGACCCAGATTGCGCAGGATCGTGATCGTTCCATTAACGGCTGTCGAGACAACCTCATTTCCGGATTCCCATTTGTCATAGGCAGCCCGAAGCTTGTCGATGCCTCCATCAACTTCTGTGACAGCAGCCTTCACGGCTGTCTGGGCTGCCGTGTTGATGGTCGAAATACGCCCCGATGCACCTGTTCCACCAACCACAGCGGCAATACTGGACAATCCTGAGAAAATACTTGCGAGTTTCATATCTGTTTCCTCTGCGCTGCGTCTGCGCGTTGATGTCGCGTTTTCATCGCCACGCCTGGCACGCGATCAATCAGACAGCCGTCCTCAGGCCCGGATAAGCGAAATCCAGAGCGGCATTCATCCGCGCCTCTGTTCTGGCGAGCCAACCACGGCCAAACCGTCTGAAACTGGAAAGTTGCCGGTAATAATGCCGCTGCCGGGAAGCGAGAGCGAAGATCAGCATTCCGTCGCGCATACCTGCGGCACTGGCGGCTGCCTGTGTTTCCGGACCAATGATTCCGTCCGTCTTCACATTCAGCAGATCCTGAAAATCGACGGCCTGATCTCCCGTCAGATACGGTGCAATCTGTGCAATCGTCAGAGATGACAGATGCGCATCGAGCATTCCCGATGGCTGTTGCCCCAGATAGCAGCAGCGCAGACCATTTTCTCCCGTATTGAACCCGAAATCGAAAACCATCAGATCAATGCCGGACGGCATCTCTGCACAGCCGAACGGATTCCAGAAAAAACGTTTCGCGATATCTGAAAAAATGCTCTCGGGCATTGTGCGCATGATCGCTGACGTCAGCTGCCGATCATCGCCGGTTTCATCCATCCACCGCTGCATGATCGGAGCGGAGATGCCACGCATGGTCCCGACCAGAAGACCGGAACCGATGTTGCCGCCAGTCCAGTTCCCATTGTCATGACGGGATGCCTGGTAACGACCCTCAAATTTTTCAGTGAACGCCAGACAGCGTGAAAGATTCGTGTCCATCCAGACACGATAGACATCGACCCGATATGCAATAATGAGGAAAGGCTATCTCATCATCTCAGAAGAGAGCGGTCTGTCGCTCATCAACCGGTCTGGCAGCACGTCTGCCTGAAGCTCTTCTGCCTGCACTGCGGAGTTTGACAACCGCACTATACGAAACACCCGCACGCACGGTGATCTCGTTGATGGTCATCCCCATACGCGAATAAAGACCAACACGCCACGGTCGTGCAACAGGAACAAACCAGGCTGTGCCACCGAACCTGTCACACAGACCTTCAGCAATAACCGGACCCCAGCATTTTTCCAGATTGGAGCCGGATGAATTCATCGGAACAATCAGACGTTGCCCGCCAACCGTTTCGACAAATCTCAGCGCCTCATCTTCCCCGACAGTATCAATCAGCCAGGAAATGGAATCTGGAGGCGCTGCATTCATGAAAACTAATCCTCTGCAAGTTCCATCATGTCAGGGAAACAACCGTTGCCGACCAGAACCTTCGTACTGGGATGACGTTTCAGCATATCCGGCGTCACGGCGACGACATTGCGTCCCTCAATCGTGATTGTCAGATAAGGAAGAATACGATCCAGAACGCCGTTTTCAGACCATCGCACAAAACGCGTATAAACGCGGTGAAATTTCAGACCATAGCTGTCAGGAAGATATTTCCACTGCCACCCTGTTCGAAGAATATAGACGACAGCAGAAAGAAAGGCGAGATTCTTAACAGAATGAGCAGTGGCTCTTGGGAAAAATGGTATGACAGACATCAGCTGTTCTTCCGTCAGCCAAATGGGATCAGGCGCTATCTGGTTGGCAACAGTTCTGGAGCCCATCAGTTTTCTCCTTTTTTCAAACGATCTCTCCACTTCTTCAAACCCTCAATGACCCGCCGTGCCTGAGGTTCATTCAGAAATTGCGGGGCATTGACACCCGCCATTTTCATGATGAATGTCCTGAGAGCCTCCTCAGACCCCTCTGAGCGCAGCATGGGAGACATCTCCCGCCACAGGGCAAAAATGAGCCGCACATAAGGCTTGTCGGAAGAGGGACGAAATTTCCGCACCTTCTTTTTCCCGACAAAACCAAGACGCTCGAATTCACGCAGGACACGTTCCATCTCCTGCGGCGTCATGGTCTTCAGACTGTCACGACCAGTCACACGGGCAAGCATGGCGCGATAGCTTTCCTCTTCCATCGCGAGATCCCTGCGCGCCACCTGAATTTTCCGGATCAGAACAACCCGGTCCGGCGCAGATCTGCCGCCGGTCATCGTTTCAAGTCGAGGAGACATCATCACCTCCTACAGTCGTGAGAAATCGACAACGATCTGGCGGTATTCCTGATCATTGTTGTCACGGTAATAGGCGCGAATGCCGGTTTTTGATCCGGCAGGCTCGATAGCGTCTTCAATCGCCCGTCGCGCATCCGGCCATTTGGGATGATTCAGTTCCAGACGCTTGAGACTGTTCAGACGCTGGACATTGACGCGGCCACTTTTTTCATCCCGTTCAAAAGCCGCCATGATCAGAGCACGAAGATCCGCATTGGCATCTCCCGTCAGATCATTGAGAATTTCATTCATCAGCGACTGGGCAGCGGGGAGCGCTGCCGTCACACGGCTGTAATCTGCGGTCTTCATCTCGATCTTTCTACGATCACCATAAGATGACACGGTCAGTCCACCGCGACGTCCTCCAAGTCTCGCACCATATCGTTCGAACACCAGCTGCTGATACGCTTCAAGATCATCAAAAATTGCCTGCTTCTCACGTGCATTATGCTCGGCAAGAGTCCTCATGCGATCAACCAGATCCCGTGCGGTCCTGTCCGCAAGCAGAGTGTCCGGACGCAGACGGCTGAGAGCTATCAGACTCCCGCTGCTGGTCCGTATCATCTCAACTCCATCAATGATCTCGATTTCATCATTTCCCGGAAACGTGCTCATCCCACATCTCTCCTGTTCATGGCTGAATAATATGAAAGGATGTCCTGAAGCCCGCACAGGCTGACACGCAGCTTTTCAACAAGCTCGAATGCGTCCTGATCCTTTCCCGCCCGGCACACGCCGGGCACTTCGTAATAACGTCCGTTGAAAGCCCGTTCCCTCAGCGCAGTCTTCAGCGCCTCACGACTGCCACAGCACAGCGGAATGGTCTGGTCCGGGAACCCGACGCCTGGCGTCCACACGATTTCTCCGCTGCGGCGCACCCATGCCGTGACCAGTTCTTTTGGATGACGGCCCATCAATGCAACACCTTTCCTGAACGCGCCTGACAGGATGCGGAAATCTGCACACACTCAGCAGCCAGAAGCGCGGCTGAAGAAGCCAGCAGAAGAGCAATTCCTGAGACATCCGTAAGAGTTTCAATGACCATGCCGGAAGCATCCAGAGGCAGGTTCAGCGCAAGCCTGCGAATGCGAATTTCCGATGTCCGCAGTGTCTTCGATGTCACCAGTGTCATGGCAAGCAGATCACTCAGAGAAGCCTGACCTTCAATGTCGTTCTGGATCTTGCCCAGAACCGGACGCATGAGCGCCATGATCTCATCCGTGTGGCTCATGGGTGATCCACCTCCACGAATGAAAGAACCGGGGATACAGTCCCCAAAGATAACGCGTCCTCTTCAAGAAGTTCATCCGTCAGAGCACGGACACTCGCACGCGCAGCACGAAGCTGACGGGCCGTTTCGATCAGGTCATCTCCCAGGGCACAGACCTCTTCCGCCGTCAGTGTCACGCCATGCGTCCGCTGCTTCAGAATCATTCCTGTGGAAAAAAGATGATCCGTCAGATCGCCCTGACCGGATGAAAGATATTCAGAACGGGTCATGATCAGTCTCCAAGATGACGGAAGATGTCGGCCGCACGGGCACAGGGAGGGCACAGGTCGAAAAATTCTGAAATCACCGTGCGCCGTTCCGAAACAACAGAAAGCTCACCGGCATGGAGTGCGATCGCAGCCAGTTCAGGAGCGCAGCTGTCAGCAGGCACACAGTCACGCAGCCACAGACGGATATCCGTGCGCAGGCGGTCCAGACGATCAGGAGCGGAAAACACCGTCCCCTGAGCCGCTTCATCCAGAAACTGTGAGTAATTGACGAAAACTGTTGCCGTCATGATTTCCATTCCTCTTCCAGAGCGGCGATGATTTCTCCGACTGTCGTCTGTTCATGCAGATTCGTCAGGAACTGACGGATCGCCTCGCGTGTTCCGCGTCCGATCTGCACTTTCTGGGTGGCGTTGTCCGTGGCGCTGAAAAAAGCGTTCTGAATTTCACTCTGAGCCATCTGAAATCTCCTTATTCAAAATCGGGAAGTTCACCGCCGGTCAGATCACGCCATGCGGTCGCAAGCTCCTTCATGCCTGCCAGGTCAGCGCCACCGCCCAGCATGTGTGCGTAATTCAGCGTCTTGTTCATCTGACGCAGACCACCAGGCTGCAATGCGATCCAGCGGCAGGCTTTCTTCACCATCGCATCGCCTATGCCCCACGCTTCCAGAACCAGACGCACATCGGAAACCTGAGGCCGATCGCGCTTCCGTCGCATGCCAATGCGGGAGAAAATCTGCGCATGGGAGGACTGACGGCCCATACCCTCCATCCGCAGACGCAGGGGCTCATTGCCCATGTAGACAATGCCGATTCCTGAAGCGTCATAGAGCGAGCGGAGCAGATCAATCGCTTCCGTGGTCAGATGCTGCGCTTCATCAACGATGATCAGACCCCGCGTGCCACGAACACGGCGGATGATCGCCGACATCAGGCGAGATCCCCGATCTGAGCCGGCCTCAACAATCACGGCCAGATCACGCAAAATCGCGCTTGGGCTGCGCATCGAACTGTCTGCGGTCATGATCCAGACATTCGGATTCTGTTTCTGCCATTCCTGTGCGGCTGTGGTTTTCCCGACACCAGCACCCCCAGTGATCAGACCCATGTCAGGTGTGGCCTGAGCATAGGAAAACACATCGGTAAACTGCTTGGCTGTCGGTGTTTCCAGATAATCCGGCGCACGTGTCTGACGGATCGCAACAGACTTGCGCTTCTCATGCGAGTTCAGCCAGGTCTCGATCTTCTCGTTAATACTCTGGATGTTGCCGTTATACTTATCGCCCATCCATGCAAGGAAAGTTGAATACCCGATATCCGCCTGCTGCGCTGCCGAACGCTGGCTCAGTGTCTCCTGTTCCAGCAGTGCCTGCACCCGAACACGCAGTGTTTTGGCATGAGTGTCCCCATTCACAGCCTCAGCTGTGTTCACATCCGTAATGCTCATAATTTCTGATCCGTAAATCGCGGTTATTTACTGCCTGCCCGAAGTAATTCTTCGGAAATCAGTCAGGCTTCTTTTCTGAACGGAAGAACACGTCTCATTTGATCGTAAGCCGCGTTCTCCGCTTCCTCTCGGGCGATCGCTTCATCTTCATCCTCCAGCGCGGCCAGTGCCGCATTGCCGTGAGACACCAGGGCCGCTGGACGGAACGGACGGACGATCTTGCGTTCCACAGTTTCTTCCTCACCATCTGGGACGGATGCATAGCGTTCAGAAAGCTGCTGTGCCGACATCGTTTTCTCGGCCGCCAGAATTTCCTTCGTCGCCTTTGCATGACGACGACGGGCACGCCCATGTTCCTGCGCGGCATCGCGGTCAGAAAAGCCCGCCGCATGATGACACTTCGCTTCCGTCACGAAGACACCATCCTGACGATAGACGAAGACAGAGCCATGCAGATCCTGAGGATCAAACCGCACAATCACTGTCTGACCGCGCAGGGCTGTCATCTCTTCGCTCCAGTAGCGGTTACCCAGCATTTCAACGACACCATCCTGACGACGCACACGCATGGAAGAAGCCGTCATCAGCCATAGACGCTGCTGCTCCGCCGTCGCCCGCACAATCGCACTCCGCGCATAGCTTTCGCGGAAAACTTCCGCGAAGCTCCGCCCCGAGCAAACAGCTGATTTGCGCCCGATCCGTTCATTATGCTCC
>JAAYUA010000039.1 GCA_012517935.1 Acetobacter sp.
AATTATGCATCAGCAGCGGTCGTTCTATTCGTGATGTCCAATGGATTTTACCGCTGGCGGAATGCTCTGGGATTTCCTCGAATCTGGTGTCTTTTCAATGGATTGGCACTCGCACTTGCCATTCTGGATAGCTTGGCACGAGGACACCTCTGGGCTCCTTATGAAAGTGTAGGTGCCAATGGGCTTATCGCGTGCATGTTCGCTCTTGGTGCAACTGGTCGCAAACCGCTGGTGCAGGAGATCGCTGAACAGCGGCAAGGTAAACCCTTTTCGTTACCGGGTCAGAATCTTACGACATTTTTCCGAGCCTATACTTGGATCTGGGCAAGTTATTTCTTCATCAAGGCTGGGATATGGCTATGGATGGCGCAAAATTTTCCAATGGAACAAGCGCATGCATTACAAAGCATGGTCGGATCGATCACTCTCTTTGCTATGATCGCATTAAGTTTTCAGGGAAAGAGGCTATTTAAAGGCCTGAATAAAATGGGGTTCTTCAAAACACCATAATAACAGAAGAAAACCACGCATCATGAAGTCGGCGAACCATGTCAACTCTATAGACCGGTTTTTCCGCTCTGATCTTATCCGATAGATACGCAATATTCTTTGCGTCCATCAGATAAAAGTAGATCAGAAAAGAAAATATCACATCAATCTTTATTCGCGTGAACTCATGCCTCAATGGCCTTTCCGGATTGCCCGGCGTGTTGTCACGCCAGGCAGAGGAAAGTTGAGCTCACGCAGAACAGTATCAGTAATGGACAGATGCTGAATCGAGCGGTGTCACCTTTGGTGGAGCAAATTTGGTGAGATCGATACCTTCGACAGCCGCCTTATATTCCTCATTATTCGGCATGCGACCAAGGATCGCTGACAGCACAACGACCGGTGTCGAAGCAAGAAGTGATTCACCCTTCTTTTCGCTCGAATCCTCAACCACGCGCCCCTGGAACAGACGGGTGGAAGTAGCCAGAACGGTATCACCCTTTTCCGCCTTCTCCTGATTACCCATGCACAGGTTACAGCCAGGACGCTCCAGATAGAGAATGTTCTCGTATTCGGTCCGTGCCTGCGATTTCGGAAGCAGATCGCTGAATTCGAAGCCGGAATAACGCTCCAGAACTTCCCAATCTCCCTCTGACTTCAGCTCATCAATGATATTATAGGTCGGTGCGGCAACAACCAGAGGTGCCTTGAACTCCACCTTTCCCTGAACCTTTTCCAGATTCTTGAGCATCTGGGCAACGATTTTCATATCGCCCTTATGCACCATGCAGGATCCTACAAAACCAAGATCAACCTTCTTGTCTCCGCCATAGTAAGAAATCGGGCGGATTGTGTCGTGAGTATAACGCTTGGACACATCAGGATTGTTCACATCCGGATCAGCGATCATCGGCTCATTGATCAGATCAAGATCAACAACGACTTCGGCGAAATATTTCGCGTTATCATCTGGCGCCAGCGCAGGGTTCTCGCCCGAGCGTATCTCGGCAATACGCTTGTCAGCTTTGGCAATCAGACCCTTCAGGGTGCCCGCCGCATTATCCATGCCCTTGTCGATCATGATCTGGATACGCGATTTGGCGATCTCAAGGGATTCGATCAGGGGCTCATCCTGTGAAATGCAGATCGCTGCCTTCGCCTTCATCTCGGCTGTCCAGTCGGTGAAGGTGAATGCCTGATCGGCCAGCAGCGTTCCGATATGCACCTCGATGATACGACCCTGGAAGACGTTGTCACCGCACTGCTTGAGCATCTGCGCCTGTGTTGCATGCACCACATCACGGAAGTCCATGTGCGGCTGCATTGTGCCCTTGAACGTGACCTTGACCGACTGCGGGATCGGCATCGTCGCCTCGCCCGTGGCAAGCGCCAGCGCTACGGTTCCTGAGTCCGCGCCAAAAGCAACACCCTTGGACATACGGGTATGGCTATCGCCACCAATGATGATCGCCCAGTCGTCCACGGTGATGTCATTCAGCACCTTGTGGATGACATCCGTCATCGGATGATAGACATCTTTCGGATCGCGTGCAGTGATCAGACCGAAATTATTCATGAATTTCATGAGCTTCGGAATGTTCGCCTGAGCCTTCTTGTCCCATACAGATGCTGTGTGGCAGCCAGACTGGTATGCACCGTCAACAAGCGGCGAAATGACGGTAGCCGCCATTGCTTCCAGTTCCTGCGCTGTCATCAGACCGGTCGTGTCCTGAGAGCCAACGATATTCACCTTCACGCGAACATCCGACCCTGCGTGCAGCACCTTGCCCGGCGTTACACCAACAGCGTTACGATTGAAGATTTTCTCAACTGCAGTCAGCCCCTGCCCTTCAACCGTAATTTCCTTGTTTGGTGCAAAAACCCGAGGCGTCTCTTCACCCAGCAACTGCGCAGCAAATGTCTGAAGCTTCTTGCCGAAAACGATAGCATAGGAGCTACCGGCTTTCATGAATTCCAGCTTCTGGGGCGTGAATGACGTGGAAATATCGACAAGCTCTTTGCCATTTTCGTCAAGAAGCTTCTTGTTTTTTACATCGATTTTCAGAACGGTTCCGGTTGCAACCGAATATTTCTGTTCAAGGATGGGGTTGCCGTCTTTGTCCAGAACGGCTTTGCCGTCCGCGTCTGTTTTTTTGACCCAGTTTTTCAGATTGATGCCAATACCGCCGGTCACATCGACCGTGGTGGCAAAAATCGGTGAAATTCCGTTGGTGCCCGCAACGATGGGTGCGAAATTGACGAAAGGAACGTAAGGACTGGCAGGCTTGCCGGTCCAGAGCGCCACGTTGTTCACACCTGACATACGCGACGAACCAACGCCCATCGTGCCCTTTTCGGCGATCATCATCACCCGTGCATCAGGGTGCTGCTTCTGCAACGCAACAATTTCTTTCTGCGCCTCAGGCGAAATCATGCACTGGCCATGCAATTCACGATCCGAGCGCGAATGGGCCTGATTGCCGGGTGACAGAAGATCGGTCGAAATATCACCTTCAGCCGCGATAAATGTTACGATTTTAATTTCGTCATCAACATCGGGAAGTTTGGTGAAAAACTCGGCTTTGGCATAGCTTTCGATCAGGTCCTTCGCGATGGCATGACCTGCCTTGAAAGCTTCACGCAGTCGGGACATGTCAGCGTCATAGAGGAACACCTGAGTTTTCAGGACCTCACCCGCCTGTGCGGAAACCGGACCGTAATCACCCAGAGCGATATCCAGCAGCGCCTTGACGGACGGGCCGCCTTTCATGTGCGAAAGCAGTTCAAGAGCAAAAGCTGGCGTGATCTCCGGGACAACTGCTTCGCCCAGAACAATTTTCTTCAGAAAATCTGCCTTGACACCCGCGGCACTCGTGGTGCCAGGCAGGGTGTTGTAAATGAAAAATTTGAGGGCGTCTGCCCGATGCTCATTACCGGCATCCTCAATCAACGCAATAATGTCACGAACGAGCCCACCGTCGTCGATCGGCTTGGGAGCAAGCCCTTGATTTGCTCTGTCCTTGATTTCGGCCAGGTAATCTGAGTAGGTGTTCATAATAATTCCAACGTCATTGAGGTGTGCGGGCCTGACACAAGACCCGGCAAACCGGATATGGTTAAGTCGGCTTAACGGTCAGATAGATCTCAGTTACGCCAACCACTCCCAGCCAACAAGACACGGAATTTCAATAAAAATAGTCCCTTGAACCCAGCGCTTGCAGCCTACAAATGGTAACCCGTATGTTTGTCAGGCCGGATACAGACAATACCCGACCCGACTTCACCGAGCCTTGTCCGATCTGACTGATGACACGGCATTTGTCATTTCAATTTTACGGCACTGACAAACCAGAACCGTTGATTGCAACACGTCCTTCGGCCTGATGATAAAGCCGAAAAAGCTGTCGGCCAGCCCTCCACGATGCCCGCAATTCGCGTAAAGCCCTCTGTCAAACAAGGCAAAACGGATGCTGCGGTGATCTGTGAATCCGGGACCGGCCCGGTATCCCGCATTGTTCCGGTCAAGTCGCCGGACCAGCAGGCACCTGACTGCGGCACAAAATCCGGGATCCGCTGGCACGTCGGAGCCAACATGCAGATCAACGCCCTGTGAAAACATCCTTCAAAGTTTGGCGTTGCGCACCTTGGAAGAACACCCCCTGCCGCATCAGTGCCCGCCGTCAATATCCTTCACAGATGCATCGACAAGCCCCTTGACCCAATACCCCGCCGCCTTGATCCATTTGGAGGCAACCTTACGCTCTTCCAACAGATATCGACGGAGAGCCTTTGCTACGCTGGCTTCAGCCGCAATCCAGACGAAAGTACGGTCAGGAATCTCGATCCCTTCAAGCGTCGTGATGAAACCATCCGCCTGATCTGCATTCTCTGATGGGCGATGGATCCAATGTGCGATGTGATTGGCGGCAGTTACGAAAAGCTGCTCGTCAGCTACCACCGGAACCGCCACAACGCTCGTGACAGAGGTGCCGACTGAAAGCTCTTCAATCCGGCGACCAATGGCGGGCAAAGCGGTCTCGTCACCAATCAATAACCACCGATCAATTTGGCCGGTAATGATTTGTGATCCACGCGGACCTCCGATCTGCAACTGGTCGCCTGGCTTTGCCGCACACGCCCATGCTGCCGCTGGGCCACCATCATGCTTCACAAAGTCCAGAAGCAATGTTCCGGTCTGTGGATCGTATCGACGCGGCGTATAATCACGACGTGTAGGCGTCCCGTCTAAATCCGGAATGAATATCTTTATATGATCGTCAGGAGACGAACTGACGAACCCTTCCAAATCTGGACCCGTGAGAGTGACCCGGATCATATGTGGAGTGAGGTCTTGAACTGAAGCCACTCTCAAAGTGCGCTTACGAAGTTCATGACGAACGCGCTGAATGTCCGGGGTATTGCTACGATCGAAAATCGGCCGAAAAATACTCATCTGCATATCCTTTTACATCTGGCAGACAGACTACCGACCGCTGGATAAGCAGACGCACAGTCCGTCAGCCTTACAGCTGCGGTTTCTGTGCGTTGTTTCACGTTAACGCATACGACATCCGACTCAAAAAAACCGGATGGATGCTCAGACTAAAGCCCCGATCCGCCCTTACTGTCAATCATTGTGAAGTGACAGAACCGCGACCAGCGATGGGGCGCGATCGCAGCAATATAACCTCTGATGTCTGGACGGACATGATTTATCGCTTGAAGGCCTATGAATCTTTCATGGGAAAGAGAGCCTTGCCTCAAAGGAGCACAAGAAAAAGCCTAACCTCAAACCCATTATCCGTTTCCGTATCGAGCATACCTTTTCTGCTAAGAAATCACCGACTGAACTGTTCGGCAGGACAGTAAACATCACCCACACTTCCATGAGGATCTGGCTGTTTCTGGAGCAGATCAGTATGACCGCCCGTCACATCAGAAGCTACAACCTCACTTCATTGCATTTTCCATGGGCGCATAAATCATCATGTTTTCCCAGACTCTTTGCACGTAATGCCGGGTCTCCTCACGTGGAACAGATTCAATCCAGTCAAGCATTTTAACGGGATCCTGATCTCCCTCGCGTGGGTCTCCATAAATACCGAACCATTGATCCACACGATGAGGTCCGGCGTTATAGCCAGCAGCAGCGCAGATCACGCAACCATCAAAATGCTTCAGAACCTGGCTCAAATAAGCCGTTCCCAACTGCATATTCGTGTCAGGATCATGCAAGAGCGCAATGGATATGCCTCCCATATGCAGCTTTTGCCCCATCTCTCGTGCTGTTCCGGGAAGAAGCTGCATCAATCCAATCGCATTGGACGGACTGACTGCATCAGGGTTGAAACTGCTTTCCTGACGCATCAATCCTCTGGCAAATCCGGCAGGTAGATCACGCAATGGCGGTGCCCATGCCAATGGCCAACCATGAAGCGGTAAAACCACGTCTTCCTTCGCCGTCAGTCTTGACGCCATGACAGCAACATCAGGCATATCAAGTCGAAGTGCAAGTTCTGCTACCGCGGCACGTTGCGCGGGATCATGCGCCTGAAAAAGCAGCTGGAACAAAAACAGTCGCGCATGCTTGAAATCATGGCGACTCACAAGAATTTCAGCCGCTTGAATCAGACTCTCATGATCGGGGCTTTCTTGAACCGGCCCTCTGATTCTCTGCATTTTTTCATGAACACGCACCTGAAGTCTGGAAGGATCACGGAAAACACCCTCATCGCCATCAAGAGCAGCAATCGACATCTGTCCATAAAATGTATGCGGAAGGAGAGACGCCTTTTCCCATGCAGACATCGCCTCCGCATGGTCTCCCAACGCATCACGCGCTCGTCCCATCCAATAAAGACCATGACTACGGACAATATGCGATGATGATTTAACCAATTTCTGAAACTGCTTTTCTGCACCTTCAGGATCATCAAGACGACGCAGCATGATCCAGCCAGTCAGAATACGGGGTTCCTCATTATCCTTCCCCGCTTCACTGCGATCATCTGCCAGCAGACAAGCATCCTGATCCCGGGCGAGCGCCAGAAGTTCCCGGGAAAAAACAAGTCTTTCCTTCAAAAAAATCTTCGAATCATCACTATCTTTCTCGACTTGGAAACCAGAATTCCTCCAAAGATCGACAGCTTCGTCATGTCTTCCGGCACGACGAAGCCATTGAAGATAAGCCAACAGAAGATCAGGATTTTTTTGCTGCTCAGCAGAAAGGCCAGCAAACATCTCTGCCGCGCTTGCATCGTTTTCCATGAAAACAATGATAGCAGATGCTAGAACCTGCTGCTCAGGCGCCAAAAAAGGCAACGTCCTTGAAGCTGCCGTTACAAGCCCGTGACGCTGCTGACGTATAAAACGAACCCATGAATCCTTGCTGTTCAGAGACGCTCCAAAATACTTCTCAAGCAGGCTCGCTGAAGCGGGTGTATCCGCCCCTTCCCTCCAGATCCGCGCAGCTTCTTCCTTCAAATGTCCAGATGCACCCAAAACACCCTGACAGCGCACCAGAGTCTGCACATTCGTCAGAGTTTCGGTCTGGCAAAGATGAGCAAGCGTCGCTGCATCGACATCCAGTAGCATCTTCTTCTGCATGCGCTGCTGAAGAAGATTGTTTAGCGGCCAGACAGGACGCATTGCCAGAAAATCAGCGTAATCCTGAGCCGTAAGATCACTTGTCTGCTGCTCTGGCGCGACAAGACGCAGCCAGAGATCCAGACGTTGCTCAACAGATCTGCGGGATGAATCCGACACTGTTTCGGCAACAACCGGTGAACAGATCATGCCGCCTGCCGAGAATGCCAAAAGCACCAGAAAAGCAAAAGACTTCATAAACACCTCCCTCTATCAGAATGGAAGATGGGCAGAAATTTCATTTCCTCCGCGAATGATCAGTTCCACGGCAACACCGAAGACAATCAGCAACCCAACCCAGGAAATCCACGGCCAGCGACCCAGAAGCCGCGCAATGAAAGATGCTGCTGTGGCCATCAGAATAACTGAAACGGCAAGACCACTCACAAGCACCCAGGTATGTTCCGCCGCAGCACCGGCAACAGCCAGAACATTATCGAGACTCATCGAAAGATCGGCAAGAACGATGTGAAATACGGCCGTGGCCAGACTTTTAGGAGGCGCGTTGTCTTCACTTTCCTCCGTCTCCGTATGCCGCAATTCCCGATACATGCGCCAGCAGACCCAAAGCAGAAGAAGTCCTCCTGCAAATGTCAGCCCGATAATTTCCAGCAACCGTGTCGCGACCAGTGCAAGACCAAGCCGAATGACCGCCGCACACAAGACGCCAATCAGGATTGCAATTCTGCGCTGCTCGGGAGAAAGCCGCCGCACCACCATCCCGATAACGACTGCATTATCCCCAGCAAGCGTAATATCGATCAGGATCACCTGAAGAAACGCAAGCAAGGAGGGTGCGGAAATGAAATCGGGTAATGAGATGATGTGTCTCCTGTGAAAAACGGTCGAACCCGAAGGAAGATTTATACAGTAGGTGAAACAACCCTGTGTCGGACAACTTCTCCGACAATAATCAACGCAGGACTCCGCACCCCTTCATCCCGCGCTTTATCCGCAATATCGGACAGCACACCGGTCAGGACACGTTGGTCTGGACGCGTTCCTTTCTCGATCACGGCAACAGGCCAGTCATCGGGAAGACCGCACGCCACCATGGATGCGCTCAGATCCCGTAATCCGGCAACTCCCATATAGATCACAACCGTCTGCCCTTTAAGCGCAATCGTATGCCAGGGCAGGTCCAACGTTCCATCAGCACGCGCATGTCCCGTCAGAAACACACAGGACTGCGCGCAATCACGATGCGTCAAAGGAATTCCGCTGGCAGCAGCGCAGCCATTCGCCGCAGAAACGCCGGGAATGACACGAAATGGAATCCCCGCTTCCAACAGCGCTTCTATTTCCTCACCGCCACGCCCGAAAATAAACGGATCGCCACCTTTCAGGCGCAATACCCGCTCACCCGCTTTTGCACGACGAATCAGTTCTTCATTGATGAGAGGTTGCGGCAAGGCATGATCTGCTCGCTGCTTTCCGACGAAAATGCGCTCGGCATCACGACGGACACGATCCATGATCTCGACCGGCAAAAGATGATCATACAGCACGCTGTCAGCATTCTGCATATAACGGAGGGCTGCCACAGTCAGAAGATCTGCATCGCCCGGACCAGCCCCCACCAACCAGACTTCCCCCCGCTTCTCTCCGACATTTATCAGATGAGAAAGTTCAGCCTCCGCTTTGTCCGGCTGCATATCCATAGCTGCTGATGCACCTGCACCATCCATGAACTGCTCCCACACCCTGCGCCGCTGCACAGCGTCTGGAACATCGGTTTTTATCTTTGGCCGTAAACGCCGCATAAAGGACGCAAGCTCTCCAAGACGTGCTGGCAGAAGCGCCTCGATCTGCTCCCTCAAGCGCCGGGCAAGAACCGGGGCCGCCCCCGCAGTGGAAATCGCAACACGCACAGGCCCTCTGCGGACAATGGCTGGCGTGATGAAACTGGATGGTTCTGGATCATCGACAGCGCAGGCAGGAATATTCATTTCCCCGGCCAGACGCGTGACAAGACGGTTGATCAAGGGATCGTCAGTCGCA
>JAAYUA010000040.1 GCA_012517935.1 Acetobacter sp.
AGGAAATGAAACCTGAGAATATTGAGTGGATTATCTCGTCTCCGGATCGTCTGGTATCATTGGAAAGGCTTCAGAATGGAGATTTTTCTTTAGAAGGAAATATTGTAGAACGGGCTACAATAGAGAATGCTTTCGAGAAAAATGGTGGGTATTTGCCGTCATCCATAGAGTTCGTTCAAGATCAATGGAGAGTTGTGCAGATAAAGCCATTTCGACCAATTATATATTATGCTGCATTTCACGATGATGAAATTTTTAAATGTTTATTAATTTCAATTCGATCGTTGGTTTGCATCGGAGAATATGACGGAGATATTGCGGTCATAACGTCTCCTGATAAAGTATTGAAGATTGAGCATATATGTTCAGTGCTAAATATTGAGAAAAGACTCCATATTGTCTGCGTTGATAAATATGCAGATATTGTTGATTTCTATTTATCGCGATTCAGAATCGAAGATCAGGTTTTCGATTGCCGTCAACCAATTGTTTACCTTGATACAGACGTTATCATTGATAAACCCATAGAATCGTTTTTGATGGCTGTATCGGGGTCAGACAAATTGCATGTCGTGCCAGAAGGACGACTTGACGAAGGGCATCCAGAATCCTCAGGTCATTGGTATGGCTGGAGAATGATGGCGGAAGATGGAATGCCGTTTCATCGGCATGATCGTGGATTTTCAAGTGGAATCATTGCGGCCGGGCAGGAGACTGTGGCTCGAGATTATTTTAGTATTGTTTTGACCTGTGCAGAAGGTTTCCAGAAAAAAACTGGAAGGAGGCGGCCTTTCCTGGGTTATGATCAATGCGTGGCCAATTATGTTTTTTTGAAAACAGGTGTGCGAAGTTTTGATATTATTGAAGAACATGCCTTGCTATTGCGTTTGAAAAGTGGAGATAATTTCGCAATTCCGTCTTCAAGAAAGGGATTTGTTCATTTTCTGAATGTACCGACCTGTGAAAAACGTAAGGCGATGGAGTTTTATTTAGAATATTTGATAAAAGAGAAACAGGATTCCCCCGTTATGTAAATTGACTTTTACGCATCATGAACTTCAAGACGCGTCTGTGTGGATATTATCATTGTGCTCAATAGTGCACGAACTGAAGACTGTATCAAAATAGAAAGCTGAAAAGAAAGTATTTGCGATAATATTTTATCATCTCATTTTATCTCCTCGCGCGTCTATTTTTTCCTTTTCCTGAAATTGAACAGATCATCGCGACCACTGGAACAGAAAGGCCGAATGTCACCACAAGGCCGATTACGGCGACAAAATCTGAATGCTGCTGCCTTAAGATATACCATTGTATTAACAGAAGCAGGAGAGCGCAGATCCGCATGCACCATGCAGTGAAACGGGAGGGGTGACGTCCCAGAAGCTCTCGTCCGCCGTAATCCATTCCGCCCGCCAGAAGCAGACAGACGATAATATCTGAGACAAATACGGCAATATTCATCGTGCAGCTTTCAGCGTGTTACTGCGCCCATATAGGGCAGCCACGAGGAAAAGGCTGGAAAAAAGCAGTGCCAGTGAGGCTGGCATATATCCGGAACAACCGGGAGAAATAAGGCTGCAAGCGGCAACCGCAGCACTCAGGATGCAGTTTGCCAGAAAAACCTCATGCCATAAACGGTGATGAGGTCGGATGAACATGCCGATGATCGTCAGCAGCCAGACGATGAATACAATTCTGATTTCCATCTCGGCACGGTTGGCCATATGCAGGGGCAAAAGGCGGTTTGCCAGAAAGAATGAAAGAAATCCCGCCAGGCATCCGCCCGTTATTCCAGTATTCAGGCGGCCCATGAAGATTGAGGTTGCTGATGGCGCAGTGCGAAGTTTTTTGGCCATCCACAGATGCAAACCGCTGGCGATGACAAAGGCGAGCATCAATCCTGAGACGAAATAACCCAGACGGATCCAGACTGGTGCAAAATGAGCCATGTGAAGACCATAGAGGCTGTTATATAAAACGACAGCGGGCCTTGTTTCGATACGGTCAGCCAGAATTTTTCCTGTGATGCCATCGAAGCTGAGTGTGTGATGATGGACTGCGACTTCCGGTCCATCTGTTGAATCGATTGTTACAACTGCATTTTGATCAAATGGATTGGCGATCGTCATCAGCGCGCCAGAATAATCTCCCAGACGTGCCTGTGCTTCCTGCATGATTTCGTGAATTTTCAACGGGCCAGCTTTGGTGCCTGTTGCTGGGCGTTCTATGAAACCGGGTGTGAAATCATTGAACAGACGCGACATATCCTGTCCGTAAACAGATTGCAGGCTCCATGGGAAAATCATGATCGCCAGTGTCAGGGCGCCTGTGAATGAAATGAAAAAATGGAATGGAAGGGCGGCAACGCCAGCCAGATTATGGGCATCCAGCCAGCTTCGTTGGCCTTTGTGAAACCTGAATGTAAATGCATCACGAAAGAAGCGGCGATGAACGATGACGCCTGTCAGCAGGGAAACAAGCATCAGCAAGGCCAGCAGGGCAGCCAGGATGCGTCCCCATGGATAGGGCATCTGCAATTCAAAATGCAGACGGAAGAAAAACTCGCCGCCCATGGTGTCACGCACGTGATCAGGGGTTCCTGTCACAGGGTCGAAAATATGCCTGACGAAATGTCCATTGTCGTCTTGCCAATCCGCTTTGGTGAAGGGAGCACGTGGTCCGGGCAGCGTCAGGAACCAGCGTGGTGATTTGGACGCATGAATGCTCAGCCAGTGGATGGCAGCTTCTGCCGAAGTGGAGGGATCCGGATGCTCCATGCTCAGTTCAGGGAGAGCCCATGTGTCGATTTCCGGGCGCCAGACACTGAGTGAACCGCTGATGGCGATCACGAACAAAAGCCATCCGGCAAGCAGACCGACCCAGCCGTGCAGCCAGGCGGTGATGATCCTGATTCCCTTCTTCATGATGACAGACCAGGATGGAGAAAAGCGCCAATGCCGACGATCATGCAGGAAGCAAGCAGGATGATCAGTAGACTGCGCAGTGATGGAATCAGGAACGACATGATGAAGATAATTGGCCAGAGCAGGATTGATATGATCAGGGACAAGGAGATGATGGAGATGCCGGGTATTGGCAGGTAAAATGTCATCGCAACGGACAGTAGGGAGACGAACGCGTATCCGCCAGCGGTTGCCACAATGGTTCTGAGGGCAATATCCATCCGGTCACTGAATGAGAGTTTTTTCATGTCCATGGATGCGAGGTGAAGTGCTGTGCCTTCATCAATATTCGTGCCACAGACTTTCATCCTTCAAGAAGAAACAGGATGTTTCATTCACAGATCTGACAGGTGGTTTCCCAAATGATAACCATCGCCACAAATGAGAATAAATATCATTTTCATCTTTTGGTCAAATCTCTGATGGTCCGGGATCGGCCGCTCGGGCATTCATGCATCTGGCGGTATGCACCTCCGTTGAATCGTTTTTGATGCGACCAGCGAGTAGTGGCGATTGAGGGAGATTTTTTCCTGTGCAGTGGTGGGGCATCCGGGTGACGACCATTCACCACATCGACACTTGATCAGGGAGCTGAAGAAGGGGCGTCATCGGCTGCATTATATGCGGCGCAGGCTTTTGTCAGGCCCGGAGACTGTTGTTCCGCTTCGCACATACGATGTGCATCGGC
This sequence comes from Acetobacter sp., assembly GCA_012517935.1. Lineage (GTDB taxonomy): Bacteria > Pseudomonadota > Alphaproteobacteria > Acetobacterales > Acetobacteraceae > Acetobacter. Next base: position 3,655 of record JAAYUA010000040.1, read on the forward strand.
GCTGCACATTTCGAGTGAATATTC